>CAZAIR010000218.1:0-5176 GCA_964485225.1 uncultured Burkholderiaceae bacterium | reverse complement strand
CGCGCACCACCACGTTCGGCGCCACGCTGGGACTGGCTTACCGCAACAACTGACGGGGACAGGCCAAGGGCCGACCGAGCGCCGGCGGGGTAACGACATAATGCCCGCACGCCCCTCTGTGCCGGGTGCGCCACCGCAGGGAACCCATGAGCCAGCTCCTCATCAACGACTACCTCAAGCAGCTCGCACTCATCCGACAAGTCAGTGGCAGCCAACGCGAAACCATCATTCGTGAAGCCTTCAAGGACCTGCTCAAGGCTTGGGGCAAACAGCAAGGCCTCGTCTTCCTGGCCGAGTACCCTCTCAAGACCGCCACCAAAACCAACATCGCAGTAGACGGCGCCTTGCTGCACGAGCTGCGCATGCCCATGGGCTATTGGGAAGCCAAAGACGCCGACGACGACCTGGACGACGAGGTCGGCAAGAAGTTCAGAAAAGGCTACCCGCAAGACAACATCATCTTCAGCGACGACGCCTACGCCGTGCTCTGGCAGCACCGCCAGGAGGTGGTGCGCTGCGACATGACCGACACCGCCTCGCTGGAGAAATTGCTCAAACTCTTCTTCAGTTTCGAACGGCCCGAGATTGCCGGCTTTCGGGCAGCGGTGGAGCAGTTCAAGACCGACCTGCCCGCCGTGCTGCAAGCCCTGCGTCAGATGATCGAAACCGCGCACGAAGCCAACCCGAGCTTTCGTGAGGCCGAGGAAAAATTTCTTGTGCATGCACAGGACGCCATCAACCCCGCGCTCACCGACGCCGACGTGCGCGAGATGCTGATCCAGCACATCTTGACCGAAGAGATCTTTGCCAAGGTGTTCGACGACAGCGACTTCCACCAGCACAACAACGTAGCCCGCGAGCTGTACGCGCTCGAAGGCGCTTTCTTTACTGGCGCGCTCAAGCGCCAGACGCTCAAGGGCCTGGAGTCCTACTACGCCGCCATCCGCGCCGCTGCCGCGCAGATCGCCAGCCACAGCGAGAAGCAAACCTTTCTGAAGGTCATCTACGAAAACTTCTACAAGGTCTACAACACCAAGGCCGCCGACCGCCTGGGCGTGGTCTACACGCCCGGCGAGATCGTTCGCTTCATGATCGACGGCGCCGACTGGCTGTGTGAAAAGCACTTCGGCAAAAACCTGATCGACAAGGATGTGGACATCCTCGACCCGGCCACCGGCACCGGCACCTACATCTGCGAACTGCTCGAACACTTTCGCGGCCAGCCCAAAAAACTGGAGCAGAAATACAAACACGAGCTGCACGCCAACGAGGTCGCCATCCTCCCGTACTACGTGGCCAACCTCAACATCGAAGCCACCTACGCCGCCATCACTGGGCAGTACGCCGAATTTCCGAACCTGTGTTTTGTGGACACGCTGGACAACGTGGGCCTGCACACCGCGCAGCGCGGCAGCGTGCAAGACCTGTTTGGCAGCGTGAGCGAGGAGAACGTGGCGCGCATCAAGCGGCAGAACAGCCGCCGCATCAGCGTGGTGATCGGCAACCCGCCGTACAACGCGAACCAGGCGAACGAAAACGACAACAACAAGAACCGCGAATACCCCGACATCGACCGCCGCATCAAGGCCACCTACATCGCCGAGAGCATCGCGCAGAAGACCAAGCTCTACGACATGTACGCCCGCTTCTTCCGCTGGGCCAGCGACCGGCTGGATGCGAACGGCGTGCTCGCCTTCGTGACCAACCGCAGCTTCATTGAGAGCCGCACGTTTGACGGGTTCCGCAAGACGGTGGCCGCCGAGTTTGCCGATATTTACGTGGTGGACCTGGGTGGCGACGTGCGCGCCAACCCCAAGCTCAGTGGCACCAAACACAACGTGTTCGGCATCCAGACAGGCGTGGCCATCAGCTTCATGGTGAAGCGCCTGACGCCCACCAAAGAGAAACGGCCGGCCCGCGTGTATTACGTGCGTCGGCCGGAGATGGAGACTGCTGAAGAGAAGCTCAGCTTTCTGGCCAACCATGCTTTGCGCTCGCTGCCATTTGACGAGGTGTCACCCGACAAAAACGCCAACTGGGTGAACCTGACGAGCAATGACTTCGAGACGCTGCTGCCGCTGGCGAGCAAGGAGACCAAGGCGGCGAAGACGCCCGGCAAGGAGAAGGCGATCTTCAAGCTCTTTACCAACGCTGTGAACACCGCTCGTGACGACTGGGTGTACGACTTCGATGTCTCTCACCTTGAGCGCAAGCTGGCGTTCCTCATTGCGGCGTACAACAACGAGCACAAAGCCACGAAGCTGCGCGGCAAGGTTGACGCCAAGGTAGTCAGTAAGGCCATCAAATGGAGTGCCGGACTGTTGGGCAACGTTGCGCGAACTGCCGCAGAAGATTTCGATGAAGACTTGGTGGTGGAGTCAGCGTACCGTCCGTTCTTCTCGCAGTCCTACTACGCAGAACCGATCTTTTCCGACCGTTTGACAGGCAATCATGCTGACTGCTTCGGCTCGGATTTCAAACGCAAACCGCAGTGCTTCGCATTGACAGCGCCCGGAGCCTCCAAGTCGTTCAGCACCTTGGCGACGAAAGGCATAGCTGATTGGCATTTCCTAGGCGATACCCAGCTTTATCCGCTGACACGAACCATCAATGGAACGGTTGCGGACAACATCACCGACTGGGCCCTCAAACAGTTCGCAGCCCACTACACCGACGAAACCGGCAAAGGCAAGGGCGCCCGCAAGATCACCAAAGAGGCGATCTTTCACTACTGCTATGCGGTGCTGCACGACCCGCTCTACCGCGAGAAGTACGCGCAAAACCTCAAACGCGAGTTCCCGCGCATCCCGTTCTACGCAGGCTTCTGGCAGTGGGCCGCCTGGGGCGAACAGCTCATGGCGCTGCACATCGGTTTTGAGGCCGTGCATCCCTTCGCGCTGACCCGCCATGACGAACCCGACGCACGTGCCCGCGCCGCCGGGCTCGCGCCCAAGGCCCTGCTCAAGTCCGACCCGGCGGCCGGCAGTATCACGCTCGACAGCGAAACCACCCTGCGAGGCGTGCCAACGGGCGCATGGGCTTACAAACTCGGCAACCGCTGCGCCATCGACTGGGTGCTTGACCAGCACAAGGAGAAGAAACCCAAAGACCCGACCATCCGCGAAAAATTCGACACCTACCGCTTCGCCGACCACAAGGAAAAAGTGATCGACCTGCTGGCACGGGTGACCACTGTGAGCGTGGAAACGGTTCGGATAGTGGAGGAAATGAAAGGATGCGCACGGTGAACTCGACTGTTTGGGAAGAACGACTGGATCGATGGCTTGCCGAGCCGGAGCAATGCTGCGTGGAGTGGAAGCGCAACATGGCCGATGCGGAGCGAATCGGTGAGTACCTGTCTGCGATGGCGAACTCCGCTGCACTGGAAGGTCGCAGTCACGGGTATGTCGTTTGGGGAATCGACGACGTATCCCGCGAGCCGGTCGGTACGACTTTTGATCCGCGCACAGCCAAGGCCGCTGGCAACCAAGCGCTGATTCTCTGGCTCAGCAGTTGCCTGCGTCCCGCTGTGCCCTTTGAGTTTGATTCCATTGATTACCGAGGCTTTCGCCTGGTCGTGCTGTCAGTACCGCGTGCGACGCATACGCCAGTCAGTTTCAAGGACTTCGAGTATTTGCGGGTGGATAGCCATGTGGTGAAGGCGAACCGGCATCAGGAGCGTCTGCGACTGTTGTGGCAACGGCTCAGTCAGTCGATGTCACAGGAATGGAGTGGTGAGGCCGTTACGCAAGACTGGTCACTGCTGGAGCCTGCCGCGCTGCAAGCCGGACGCAGCGGATTCATCAGAAAACATCCTCGTCTTGCCCAAGAGGTTACCGGGTGGAGCGATGAGCGGTTTCTGGCAGAACTGCGCGTCTCCCGCGATGGCCATCTGACTCGTGCAGCATTGCTGTTGTTCGGGAAACCCGCAGCAGCGGGTTGGCTGGGAGGCCCATCGCCGAGATTGACCTGGAAGTTACAAGATGCGGAGGGTGCCGATCTGGACTACATGCATTTCGAGCTCCCCTTTGTGTTGACAGCCGATCAGTTGATCAACCGCATCAGGAGGTTGACCGTGCGCATCTTGCCGCCGCGACAACTTGCACCTCTCGAACTGAGCAACTACGACGATTGGGTCATTCGCGAGGCTTTGCTCAACTGCATCGCCCACCAGGACTATGTGCAGGGCGGCCGCATTGTCGTGACGGAAAGACCTGACACGTTGGACTTTTTCAACTATGGCGGCTTTCTTCCTGGTGATGTGGATCGGGTGCTGTCCGGTGAGTTTGTCGAGGGGAGATATCGGAACCCTTGCCTCGCCGATGCCATGCTGAAAATCGATCTGATCGACACGGCCGGCACCGGCATCAAGCGCATGTATCGCCGGCAAAGGGAGCGCTATTTCCCGATGCCCGACTATGCGATGGGCGAGGCACCAGCCACGGTCCACATGCGGCTGTATGGGAGAGAGATTGATCGTGCGTTTACTTCAGCACTGTTTCAATCGACGGACCTGAGCCTGGTTGAAGTCATCGGGCTTGATCGGGTGCAGAAGAAACAACCGATCAATCCCGAGGTCGCGAAGCGCCTGCGCCAAATGGGTCTGATCGAGGGGCGCGGTGAGAAGCTCTGGATTTCGGCCAGGGTCGCGCAGATCACCGGCCAAGAGGTCCAGTACACCTTGCAGCGAGGCCTTGACGCACAGCACTACAAAGGCTTGGTGCTTGGGCTTCTGAAGGTAGGACCTCAGCCGAGGCAAAAGATTGATGCCCTCCTGCTCGAAAAGCTGCCCGACTCCATCGCGCCGGAAAAGCGCAAGACGTACATCAAAAACTTGCTGAGGGATATGACCAGTCGAGACGACAGCATCGAGACGGATGGCGCAAGAACCCGTGCGGCCAAATGGCGCTTGAAAAGGCCAAGCGGCATTGGATAGCACCACCGATTTAGCCAATCTTTACCCAATACTGGCACCCAATAGGCACCGTAAGCTATTGAATTACAAGGGAATTTATTGGATACGCTGATTCAATTTTGAACCGGGCCGCACTGCCTCGCTCTCTTCAATGAACCTGTATCAGCCGCTTCAGGTAATGCCCCGTATGGCTGCCCGCGTGCGCCGCCACTGCCTCGGGCGTGCCCTGCGCCACCACCGTGCCGCCGCCCGAACCGCCTT
>CAZAIR010000217.1:0-5182 GCA_964485225.1 uncultured Burkholderiaceae bacterium | reverse complement strand
GTGAACGCCACCCGCACCAAGCAGCTGACCAACTTCCGTGTCTCGGGCAAGGAAGACGCGGTCAAGATCACGCCGCCGATCGACTTGACGCTGGAGTACGGCGTGGACTTCATCGACGACGACGAGCTGGTCGAAATCACCCCCAAGAGCGTGCGCCTGCGCAAGCGCTTCTTGTCGGAGCACGAGCGCAAGCGCATGTCGCGCGAGAGCGCGGCCTAAGTCCTCAGGGGCTGGAAGCGGGGCCTGACCATGAGCCACCGGCGCGCTTTGCTGCTGATGGTGCTGGTCACCCTGCTGTGGAGCACGGCCGGGGTGGTCAGCCGCCAACTGGAGAGCGCGCGCAGCTTGGAGGTCACCTTCTGGCGCAGCGCCTTCACGGCGCTGACGTTGCTGCTGTGGTGGGGCCTGCGTGAGGGTCGCCAAGGCCTGGCGCCGCTGTTCCGGCGCTCACCCGTGCTGTGGGCCTCGGCTTTGTGCTGGGCCACCATGTTCACCGCCTTCATGGTGGCTTTGACGCTGACCAGCGTGGCCAATGTGCTGGTGGTGATGGCCCTGGGGCCTTTGTTCACTGCCTTGCTGGCGTGGCTGGTGCTGGGCCAGCGCATGACGGCGCAAACCCTGCTGGCAGTGGCCTTGGCCAGTGCCGGTGTGGCCTGGATGTTCGGCGTGCAACCCACGTCAGGCGCCGGACTGGGCTGGGGGCCCTTGATTGCCCTGGCGGTGCCGCTGGTGGCCTCGGTGAACTGGATCTTGCTGCAAAGGCGCAGCAGCGCGGCCTCAACGGTGTCGCTGCCGCATGCGGTGGCGCTGGGCGCGCTCCTCTCGGCGGTGGCCACCTTGCCCTGGGCCTGGCCTTTTCAAGCGGTGCCCAGTGACGTGGCTTGGCTGGCCTTGCTGGGCGTCACCCAATTGGCTTTGCCCTGCGTGCTGCTGGTGCACCTGACGCAGGTGTTGAGTGCCACCGAGGTGGCCCTGCTGGCGCTGCTGGAGTTGGTGTTCGGCGTGGCCTGGGCCTGGCTGGCGGGCGAGGTGCCGGCGCCCAACACCTTGATGGGCGCGGGCGTGGTGCTGGTGGCCCTGGTTGTGAACGAACTGCGCCGCCCGGCGCGCATGGAGTCTTCGACATGAACCCTCTCATCCCGAGTTTGCTCAGTGGTGGCGAGGTGCTGGCCCAGGTCAACGGATGCCTTGGCCTGATCACCCTGAACCGGCCAGCGGCGCTGAACGCCTTGTCGCTGCCGATGGTGCGCGACCTCACCACCTTGCTGAAGCACTGGGCCACGCAGCCGGCGATCGAGGCGGTGGTGATCCTGGGTCAAAACCGCGAGGGCAAGGCGCCGGCGTTCTGTGCCGGTGGCGACATCCGCTTCTTCTACCAAGCCGCCCGCGCGGGCGACCCGGCGCTGCACGACTTCTTCACCGAGGAATACGCGCTCAACCACCTGATCCACACCTACGCCAAGCCCTACATCGCGCTGATGGACGGCATCGTGATGGGTGGCGGCATGGGCATCTCGCAAGGCGCTCGCCTGCGGGTGGTGAACGAGCGCTCGAAGCTGGCCATGCCCGAGACGCACATCGGCCTGTTCCCTGACGTGGGCGGCGGTTGGTTCTTGGCGCAGTGCCCGGGGCATACCGGCGAATGGCTGGCCCTGACTGGCCAAACCCTGGGCGCGGCCGATGCGATCGAGCTGGGCTTGGCCGACCTCTACATCGACAGCAGCGCCTGGGATGGCCTGCTGCACGCCTTGCGCGCAGAGCCCCAGCCCAATGCCGAGCACGTGGTGGCCACGGTGATGGAGCGCGTGGAGCTGGCGCCCCCAACCGTGCACCACGCGCACCGTGCCGACATCGACCGCCACTTTGGGCAGCCCAGCTTGGCCGCCATCATGGCCTCGCTGCAGGCCGATGCCGACAAGCCCTGGGTGCAGGCCTGTCTGAAGCAGATGGCCGGTAACTCGCCGTTGATGATGGCCACCAGCCTGGAGTTGGTGCGCCGCGGCCGCCAGCTGGGCCTGGCCGATGAGCTGCGCTTGGAGCTGGACCTGGTGTGGCGCTGCTTTGAGGGCGTTGCCGAGGGCGCGCACAGCGAGACCGTCGAAGGCATCCGCGCGCTGGCGATCGACAAAGACCACCAGCCCCGGTGGCAGCCCAGTGCGGTGACGGATGTGGATGCCGCGCAGGTCAGCCGCCTGCTCAGCTCGCCGTGGTCGGCGCAAGCCCATCCCTTGGCGCAGCTCGGGGCGGACGCCGCCTGATCGCAGGTTCAAGCAAACAAACCTTCCAGGTACCAACTGCCGGGCTGGGGCTGCCGTTCGCGGTACAGCCATAGCAAGCCGGCTTGCCGGCCGTGCGCCAGGTAGTAGTCGCGGCGTGCCGCCGTGCCGGGGGTGTCCCACCACGCGGTTTCGATGCGCTGTGGGCCGGCCAGCAGGGTCAAAGGGCCTTGGTAGATCGGTTGCTCGCGCAGGCAGGCCAGCGGCAGCGGGGGGTTGAGCAGCCAGCTGGGTTGCGGCCACTGGGCCGGGTCGTCCGGGATGGACATGGCTGGCACAGCGCTGGCGCTGCGGCCATGGGGCCCTGGTTGCAGCTGCTGCCACGGGTGCCAGTGCTGCTGGTGTGCGGGCCGGTGGTCGGCGTGCGGGCTGGCTTGGCGCACGTGCTCAGGCCCTAAGCGCACCGAGAGGCGGGTGAGCAGCTGGTGCAAGCTTTCGCCATCGCTGCGCTGGGCTTCGTCGCCAGGGCTGAGCAGGCTGGCGCTGGTGCCAGCCAGGGCCTCGGTGTGGGTGATGCGCAGGTACAGGTCGCTGACTGGGGCTTGCAGCTGCAGGCGCTGCAGGTGCTCGGCCAGCAGGCGCAGCCAAACGCGCAGTTCGCGGTGCGGCTCGGCGCTGGCCAGCAGCAGCTGCCCGCCGGGGCCGACGTCGCGCGCGCGCAGGCTGTCGTGCAGCCAGTGGAACTCGATCTGTGTGCAGCCCGCTTGGCGTGCCCCCAGCCACAGGCAGGCGGCGCGCAGCAGCGGCTCGGCGTGGTGCAGCAGGGCCTCGGTGTGCTCGGTGCGCTGGGGCAGCTCGCGCCGGGCCTCGAAGTGCTCGGGGGCGGTGCACCAGGCGTGGGCTTCGGTGGCGGCGCTGAGGCCGTAGGCTTGGTCCAGCTGGCGCAGCAGGGCCGGGCTGGTGCGCTTGGCCAAGCCGGCGCGCGGCAGCTGGCGCACATCGCCCAGGGTGCGCAGGCCCAGCCGCGCCAGCAGCGGTGCGTGCGCGTCGGCTTGGCTCAGCACCGGGAAGGGCAGTTTGTCCAGCAAAGCGGTGAGGCTCAGTGCGTGCGGGCCGCCGCTGCTCGGGCTGTTCACGATGTCGCCCGGCGCGCCGGCACGCGCCAGGGCCAGCGCGGCCCCGCTGTTGGGTGCCCAGGCCAGGGTGGCTTGGCCGGGGCCGAGCAGCTCGGTGAGTTCGTTCAGCAGGCGCTGCTGCAGGGCGGCATGGCCGCCGAACAGACGCAGGCTGCTGGCCAGTTCCAGCAGCAGGCCGTCCTCGAGCCGGGTGACGCGGGGTGTGAACTGCAGCGCCCACCACACCAGGGCCTCCGGCCAGGCGGGGGACGGCATGCCATCGGGGGTGTGGCGCAGCAGGGCGAGCCAGAGCATGGCTGGGTCCAGCTTGCCCTGGTCAGGCGGGCAGCGGCACGGTGTGGTGGTGCGCGTGCGGGGGCAGGTGGAGGGGCGGCGATGGTGGTGGCGCCAAGGGCGAGCCTCCGTCGTCGCCGGCTTCGGGGCTATGGGGGTGGGGGCCGTGGTCGGCTTTGGGTGCAGGGGCTGGCAGCCAGACCGGTGCCAGCACCGCCAGCAAGGTGGGCGGTGGCGCATACAGCTGCAGCGGGGCCAACGGCGGCGGGCCGCGGCGTTTGACGATCTGGACCTGCAGCTGCGCCCAATGCACGCCGGGCTGCACTTGCAGCCGCAGCGGCGCGGCCGAGGCTTGCTGCGCATGCTGGCTGCTGCGCAGCACAAACACCGGGGCGCGGCAGCCGCTGGCCAGGGTTTGCAGGCGGCGCATGTGCTCGGGCCGCAGCTGGGGCAACCAGGCCAGCACGGCGCCGGTTTCGTCGGCGTCGGCCTTGATGGCTTGCTCCAGCGCCCACAGGCCTTGGCGGTGATCGGCGGGGGTGATCCACAGGCAGTCGGCAGCCCCGATGCCCCAGGCGGCGAGGCCGCGCGGGTGGGGGGCATGTGGGGGGGCGATGAGCAGCAAGCGCCCACCCGCCTGGGTGCGCTGCGCCAGGGCTGGAGCCAGCAGCCGCCACTCGGCGCAGCCGGCCTGGGGCAGCAGCAGCTCGGTGATGGCCCGCGTGGGCCAGCCGCCGCCGGGCAGCTCGGCATCCAGCTCGGCAAAGCCGCTGGGGTGGCAGCGGGCGTGGCTGTGGCCGAGTTCGCTGGCGCGCCACAGGCGAGGGTGCAGGGGCGGTGCGGCGATGGGCGCCGGCGCTTCGGGCGCAGGGTGCAGTGGCAGCGTCGGTGTCGGTGTCGGCGCCGGGGCGATGGCGGGTGGGGTGGTGGCCTTGGCGCGCACCGTGGCCACGCGTTGCCGTTCGCGCCGGGTGGGCGGGCGCAGGGGGTCGCCAAAGAGATCCAGGGCCGGGGCTGGCGGGGGCGCCAGTAGGGTGGGCATAGCGCGCTCAAATACTGTATGTAAACACAGTATATGGAGCGCACCAGGCGCTGCCAAGAGGTGGTTTTTCAGCCGGCCGGGGCGGGCGCCGCACCCAAGGCGGCCAGGGCGGGGCCGCTGACGCGGCAGATGCGCCAATCGGGCATGACGGTGGCCCCCATGCGTTGGTAGAAGGCGATGGCGTTGGCGTTCCAGTCCAGCACGCTCCAGTCAAAGCGCCCGTAGCCGCGTGCCACCGCCAGCTGCGCCAGGTGCTGCAACAACTGTTTGCCCAGACCGCGGCCGCGGTACGCGGGTTGCACGAACAGGTCTTCCAGGTAAAGACCGGGTTGTGTGAGGAAGGTCGAGTAGTTGGTGAAGTACAGCGCAAAGGCCACCAGCGCGCCGCCGCTTTCGATGACCACGGCCTCGCACACCGGTTGTGGGCCGAACAGGTGCTGGTGCAAGGCCTCGGGCCGGGCTTGCACGAGGTGGCCCAGTTGCTCGAACACGGCCAGTTCGTGGATCAGGCCGAT
>CAZAIR010000216.1:0-5357 GCA_964485225.1 uncultured Burkholderiaceae bacterium | reverse complement strand
TCGCCACGGCCGCGCACCTGCGTTTGCACCACCACCTCGGTGTCGGTCGGGGCTGCGCGCAAGGGGCGGAAGGCCAATTGCTGGTCCTTCACCTGGCTCAGCGCGCCCGCGTAAGTGCGCATCAGCAAGGTGCGGAACTCGGCTTGCAAGCGCTCCTGCTGCTCCGGCGTGGCCTGGCGCCAAAAGCGCCCCACCGAGGAGGCCGTCAGCCGCTTGAAATTGACATGCGGCATCACTTTGCCGTCGACCAAAGCCTGGATCTTGGTCATGTCGCCAGCCTGGATGGCCTTGTCAGCCTTCACCGCGTCAACCACCTCGGTCGACAACTGGCGCACCAAACCATCGGGCGTGCTGTTGTCCGCTGCCACAGCACCCAAGGGCAGAACCGCCAGAGCCGCCACTGACACAGCGCAGGCCCAACGGCGGGAAAAAGTAGCAATCAGGTTCATGGTTGAAGTCTCGAGGGTTCAAGGGACGCTGCACACAACGGCACAGCCAAAGAGATGGTGGACACCCAGAGGGTTGCCCTTGTCAAGGCGCGGAGGCCGGCGGACTCGGTGCCGCCAACTCAAAATCGTCTTCCTCGTCGGCCTTGGGGCGGTGGGCCCGGCGCTGAAGGTAGGCGTCGCGGAAGAAGGTGTACTTGTCCAAAGCAATGCCGTCGACCAAATCACCCGCCTTGAGCAAACTGGCGCGGGTGCTCACGACCTCCAGCACCGCAGAGTTCAATTTCGCGCTGGGCGAGTGAAACCATGCGCTGCTGCCTGCCAACTGGTTCACTGGCAAGGCGGCGGTGTCGCGCAAACTCGACGGGCCAACCAACGGCAGCACGAGGTAGGGGCCCATACCCACTCCCCAGGCGCCCAGCGTCTGGCCAAAGTCTTGGCTGTTGCGGTCTAGGCCGAAGTGGCTGCTTGCATCCCACACACCAGCCAAACCGATGGTGCTGTTCCAGACAAAGCGTGCGCCTTGCGCCACGCCCTTGCTGATCTCGCCTTGAAGCAACCAGTTGGCAGCCGACCAAGCGTCCGTCAAGTTGTTGAAGAAGTTGTTCACGCCGTCGCGCACGACCGTCGGCACCACCTTCTCGTACACCGTGGCGGTGGGCTTGAGCACCTTGTCGTCAAGTGCTTCGTTGAAGGCAAACACCTTGCGGTTCATACCCTCCCACGGGTCTGCAGGGTTAGGCTCACCGACTGGCTCGGCCACCGTCGCGCAGCCGGCCAGCGCGGCGTAGACCAGCACCGCACCCAACGGACGGAATGCCGTGCGAGGGTTCACTTGCTGTCTCCGCCCGCGCTACCGGCATCAGCCGCCTTGTTGTAGAGAAACTGACCGATCAGGTCCTCCAACACCACGGCCGACTGCGTGCGGCCGATGTTGTCACCGGCAACGAGATTCTTCTCGTCAGCCCCTGTTTCAAGGCCGATGTACTGCTCACCCAGCAAGCCTGAAGTCAGGATCTTGGCATTGGTGTCCCTTGAGAACAGCACACCACTGTTCATGCGGATCGACACCTTGGCCTGAAAGCTGCTCGGATCGAAAGTGATGCTTTCGACACGCCCCACCACCACGCCAGCGCTCTTGACTGCAGCGCGGGGTTTGAGGCCGCCAATGTTGTCGAACTTGGCGGTGACGACATAGCCTTTGTCGAAATCCAAGGTCAGCAAGTTGCCAGCCTTCAAAGCCAGGAACAGCAGGGCCGCAAAGCCGATCAGCACAAAGCTGCCCACCCAAATGTCATTCTTGCCTTCATCCATCCGTTCTCTCCCTGTGGCTCACACCGCAAACATGGTGGCTGTGAGCATGAAATCCAACCCCAGAACCGCCAGCGACGACTGCACCACCGTGCGCGT
The DNA here is from genome assembly GCA_964485225.1 of uncultured Burkholderiaceae bacterium. Lineage (GTDB taxonomy): Bacteria > Pseudomonadota > Gammaproteobacteria > Burkholderiales > Burkholderiaceae_C > Inhella. Next base: position 3,501 of record CAZAIR010000216.1, on the reverse strand, counting down.
GGTGGCTTTGGCCACCCCTTCTGGTGTCGCTTGGCACGCATAGCCTTGCCACAAAGCGATGAAAGTCACCGCCACACCGAACACCACGCTTTTGATCACGCCGTTGCCTACATCGCTCCAAACGTCCACACCGTACTGCATCAGCGACCAGAAGGGCCCAGCGTCCAGGCCAATCATGGGTACAGCCACCAAGTAACCGCCGATCACCCCCACCGCCGAAAACACGGCCGCCAGCAAAGGCATCGCCATCAGACCACCCACAAAGCGCGGCGCCAACACCCGTTGCACGGGGTCGACCGCCATCATCTCCATGGCCGTCAGCTGCTCTCCGGCCTTCATCAACCCGATCTCGGCCGTCAGCGCCGTACCCGCCCGCCCCGCAAACAACAGCGCCGTCACCACAGGGCCGAGCTCACGCACCAGGCTCAGCGTCACCAGCAAGCCCACGGCTTCGGCCGAGCCGTAACGTTGCAGCGTGTAGTAACCCTGCAGCGCCAGCACAAAGCCGACAAACAAGCCCGAGACCCCAATGATGGACAGGGAGCGGTTGCCCAAAAAGTAAAGCTGGTCGCGCACCAAACCGAAACGCCCCAGACTGGCTGGGACAGCCATCACCAAACGCAGGAACAAGCGAGTGGCCGCGCCCATTCCCGTGACACCCAGGCGCACCCCTCGACCCAGTCCACTCAATGCCCTTGCAGTGGCGGCCATCATGGTGCGACCCCCAAACCGAAGTCTTGCGCCACCGGTACCGCTGGCTGGTGAAAGCGCACAGGGCCATCCGGCTGCGCATGCACGAACTGCTGCACCAAGGGATCGTCACTGGCCTTGAGCTCAGCCGGCGTGCCTTGTGCCACCACGCGGCCATTGGCCACGAACACCACCCTGTCGGCGATGGCGAAGGTCTCATGCAGGTCGTGCGACACGATCACGCTGGTGAGCCCCAAAGCATCGTTCAGTTGCCGAATCAGGCGAGCGGTCACGCCGAGCGAAATCGGGTCCAGCCCGGCAAAAGGCTCGTCGTACAGCACCACATCGGGGTCCAGCGCAATGGACCGCGCCAAAGCCACCCGACGCGCCATGCCGCCAGAGATCTCAGACGGCATCAGGCTCGCCGCCCCCCGCAAGCCCACCGCATTTAGCTTCATCAACACCAGATCGCGCAACATGGGCTCTGGCAAATCGGTGTGCTCCCGCAAGGGGAATGCAACGTTCTCGAACACCGAAAGATCAGTGAACAAGGCACCGAACTGGAACAACATGCCCATGCGCTTGCGCATGGCGTAAAGCGCATCGCGCCCCAAGCCCGCAATGTCCTGGCCGTCAAACAACAGGGTGCCTGCCATCGGCTTGATCTGACGGCTGATGGCCCGCAACACCGTGGTTTTGCCACCGCCCGACGTGCCCATGATCGCCACCACCTCACCGCGGCGCACGCTCAAGTTCACGTTCTGCAAGATGACTTTGCTGCCGTAGCCGCACGTCACGCCACGCAGTTCAATCAGCGAAGGCGCTTCTGACATTGAAGAGGAAGGCATCGGAGAGGGGGATGGCGCACAGCCCGAAGTGTGCGCAAATCATAGGGGAAACCACCAGTTCCATAGGTCATGGGGTTGCATGACCCGGAACAGTGGGATCGGACCGCTGACCAGCAGTTGCCAACTCGGTCACACACAGCCACCCAACGCGCGATCAGCGGCGCTCGAGGCTGGACGAGCGGATTACCGTTGCGAGGCCTTCCCCACGAACAATTTCACCCTCAACGGAGATTCCGACATGCACCGCACCCGCTCCACCAGACCGCTACGCCGACAGCTTGGTTTCACGCTCATCGAAGTGATGATCACCTTGGCCATCATTGGCATCCTGGCGGCAGTGGCCATTCCCTCGTACCGCGACTACGTGCTGCGCGGGCACATTTCGAGCGCGGTCACCGGTCTCAGCACAGTGCGGGCGCAGATGGAGCGGCACTTCCAAGACAACCGCAGGTACACCACCAACGGTACGTTCATCACGCCTTGCGCAGTAACACCCGCTTCGACACGGACGTTCGATCGCTTCGAAGTCAGTTGTGTGGGCAACCCAACTGACACGACCTACACCCTTCAGGCTGTTGGCTCTGGACCAGCCGCGGGTTTCACATACACGATCAACCAGGCCGATGTCCGCGCAACAACCGCCGTGCCGGCAGGCTCCGGTTACGTCACGTGTACGACGCGCTGGATCCTGAAAAAAGGCGACCCATGCTGAGCAAGCCACGAGGCTTCACCCTGATTGAACTCTTGGTGGGCATAGCCATCATGAGTCTGTTGCTGGCTGCAGCGGCCCCGGCTGTCGCGACTTGGATCGCGAATGCGAAAGTCCGCACAGTCAGTGACTCTTTGCAGGTCGGGCTGCGCGTGGCCCAGGCCGAGGCCGCCCGCCGCTACAGGCAAACCGTGTTTTTCCGCACGGATTCCGGGGCTTGCAGCAACGCAGTCACGGCTAGCGCAACGGGGAATTTTTGGGCGGTCAAGACCATCGCCCTGTTGCCTGGTGATCCCGTCGAAGTCGTGCAATGTGGCTCGCTGATTGAGGCTGGCGCCAACGTGACAGTAACCGGTCCTGTACCGATCTGCTTCAACACTGTTGGCCGCTACGCCGCAGTTGCCGCCCCTGGCGTCGGGGGGTCAACGTCTTGTGTGGTTGCCCCCTCCGGCACCGCAGAGTTCGACATCACTGGGGGCGGCAGCGACCGCCCTCTGCGCGTGCGTGTGTCCTTAGCAGGGAGCGTGCGCCTATGCGACCCAGCCAAAACTCTTTCTGCCACCACCCCTGACGGCTGCCCTATATGAAGCACCTCCCCCCCGCACCCTTCCAGCAGCAGCGTGGCATCTCAATGATTGAGGTACTGATCGGCGTGTTGTTGATATCTATTGCCTTGCTGGGTTTGGTCAGCTTACAAGCCCGCGCTTTCCAGTTTTCAGTGGACTCCGAGGACAGCGCGCGCGCTTCTCTGCTGGCCAACGAGTTGGCCAGTGCGATGCTGACCCAAGGCAACTTGAATTTGCCAGCTGCAGCGGTAGCGGACTGGAACACCCGTGTAGGCAACATGGCCGAGGGCGGGCTGCCCGATGGCATCGGCACGGTAACGCCGCTGAATGCCAACACGGTGCGCATCACGGTGACATGGCAACCCCCAAAGGCTTCAGGTACCAATCGGTACCAAACCGATGTGACTCTCTGAGTGCACACCATGTCTACCTACCGCTTATCTGCGCGATCAAGCCGTCATGACCAACGCGGCTTCTCTCTTGTCGAATTGATGGTCGCCATGGCTATCGGCATGGTGCTGGTGCTGCTCATCTCAATAGTCATGGTCCGACAGGAGAGCAATCGCCGCACACTCACCTCAGGCAATGACGCCACGCTCTCGGGCACCTTTCTTTCTTTTATGTTGGATCGAGAGCTTCGCTCGGCGGGTAGCGGTTTCGTTGCGCAGGGCGGTGCATCGCTCGGCTG
>CAZAIR010000215.1:0-5360 GCA_964485225.1 uncultured Burkholderiaceae bacterium | reverse complement strand
CGCTGGCGTACTCGAACAGCTCGATGTTCTGGAACGTGCGCGCAATGCCCATGCCCGCAATGGCATGCGGCGGCTGGCTGGTCAGGCTCTGGCCGTTGAAGCGGATGTCACCGCTGCTGGGGTCGTACAGGCGGCTGATCAGGTTGAACACCGTGGTCTTGCCAGCGCCGTTCGGGCCGATGAGGGTGAAGACCTCGCCTGCCTGCACATCGAACGACACCTTGTTGACGGCCTTGACGCCGCCGAACTGGCGGCTCAGGTCGCGCACCGAGAGAAGGGCTTCGCTCATCGCAGTCGCTCCGACTTTTGGTAGCTCTTCTGGCGCTTGAGCAGGCCGCGCCGGTAGAAGGGGAACAGCTGCAGCCAGGTGCGCACCTTGAGCCAGGCACCGTAGAGGCCGCGCGGCTCCAGCAGCACCACCGCGATCAGCACCAGGCCGTAGACGAACAGCTTGAGGCCCGGCGCTTGGCCGATGGCCGTCGGCAACAGGTCTTTGCCCAGGGAGATCAGCTGCGGGGCGGTGACGATGAACACCGCTCCCAAAAAGGCGCCGTGCACGCTGCCCAAGCCACCGATGGTGACCAGCAGCAGCAGCTCGATGCTTTGGAGGATGCCAAAGTCACCCGGCGACAAGAAGGTGATCTCGTGGGCGTACAGCGCCCCACCCACGCCGGTCAGGAAGGCCGACAGCGCAAATGCCAAGGTCTTGGTCTGCGCCAAGTGGATGCCCATGCATTGGGCCGAGACCTCGGAGTCGCGCACGGCCACGAACGCGCGCCCGGTGGGCGAGCGCAGCAGGTTCAAGACCGCCAAGGTGCACAGCAGCAGCACCGTCAGGCCCATGAAATAGCGGCCGATCTCGCTGTCCATCGTCCAACCGCCGATGCGCGGCTTGCCCACCAGCAGGCCCGCGTTGCCCCCGGTCAGGCTCTCCCAGCGGGCCAGCACCTCTTCCACGATGAAGCCGAACGACAAGGTGGCGATGGCCAAGTAGATGCCCTTGACGCGCAGCGCCGGCAAGCCCACCACCACACCCACGGCGGCGGCCAAAGCGCCGGCACAGGGGATGCTCAAGAAGAAAGGCCAGCCTGCCTGCGTGAGCAGCGCTTGGGTGTACGCCCCCACCCCCAGGAAGGCGGCATGCCCCATCGAGAACAAGCCGGTGAAGCCGGACAACACCATCAGCCCCAAGCCCACCACGCTGTAGACCACCACCAGGCGCAGCTGCGCCAGCCAGTAGCCGTCCAGCACCATGGGCGCCACGAGCAGCGCCAGCAGCAACAGCCCATACCAAAACGCCTGCCCGCTGTGCTTGACCAAGTTGATGTCTTGGTCGTAGGAGGTTTTGAAGAGGAAGCGCATTCAGACCTTCTTGGACAGCCGCTCGCCGAACAGGCCGTGGGGCTTGACCATCAGCATGATGAGTACCAGCACGTAAGCGCTGATGTCTTTGAACCCATCCGGCAGGTAGCGGCCCGACAGCGCCTCGGCGACGCCGATGATCACGCCGCCGACGATGGCGCCCGGCAAGCTGCCGAAGCCGCCGATGACGGCCGCTGGAAAGGCCTTCAAGCCCACCAAACCCATGTTGGCGTGCACAAAGGTGATGGGCGCCAACAGCACCGCGGCCAGCGCCGCCACGCCCGCGGCCAGGGCCCACACATAGCCGTTGATGCGCCGCACCGGGATGCCCATGTAGTAGGCCGCGAGCTGGTTTTGCGACGCGGCCTGCATGGCCAAACCCACGCGGCTGAAGCGGAACAGCGCGTACAGCGCCGCGCAAAGCAGCAACGTCACGCCGATCACCACCAACTGCTCCACCGCCACCACCACCCCGCCGCCCAACTCCAGCAGGCTGCCGGCATAGGGCAGCGCCAGTGCATGGGTGTCGGTGCCGATACCGGGCAACATGGTGACCACACCCCGCGCCACGTAGCCAATGCCCACGGTGAGCATGACCACCGCGAAGGCCGGCTGGCCCAGCACCGGGCGGATGAAGGCCCGCTCCACCGACCAACCGACCAGGCCCATGCCGATCACCGCCGCCGGCAGCGCAATGGCCAGGCCCAAGCCGAGTTGGTTGAGCAACACCAAGGACGCAAAGCCCCCCACCATCATCATGTCGCCCTGGGCGAAGCTGACGGTCTCGGTCGCCTTGTAGATCAGCACAAAGCCCAGGGCGATGAGCCCATAGATGCAGCCCTGCGCCACCCCCGAGAGGAGCAACTGCAGCAGTGCCATCAGTCTTCGCCCTTGAACGCTTCAGCGCGCTTGGATTTGATGGTGGGCAGCAGCACGATGACCAGCATGATCACCGCCGCCCCCAGCAAGCTGGCCGACAAGGGGCTTTGCACGAAGGTGGTCCAGTCGCCGCGGCTCTTGAGCAAAGCGCGGCGCAGGTTCTCCTCCAGCAGCGGCCCCAAGATGAAGCCGAGCAGCAAAGGCGCGGGCTCGCACTGCAGCTTGTAGAACACGTAGCCCAGCAGCGCGAAGCCGGCGGTCATGAAGACCTCGAACACGCTGTTGTTCAGCGAGAAGACGCCGATGCAGCAAAAGATCGTGATGGCCGGGAACAGCATGCGGTAAGGCACGGTGAGCAGCTTGATCCAGATGCCAATCAGGGGCAGGTTCAGGATCACCAGCATGAAATTACCCACCCACATCGATGCGATCAGCCCCCAAAACAGCTCGGGGTTGTCGGTCATCACCTGCGGTCCGGGCGTGATGCCCTTGAGCGTCATGGCACCGGCCATCAACGCCATCACGGCGTTGGGCGGAATGCCCAGCACCAGCATCGGGATGAAGCTGGTTTGCGCGCCGGCGTTGTTGGCGCTCTCAGGGGCTGCAACACCTTCAATGGCACCTTTGCCGAAGCGGCTCGGGTCTTTGGCCAGCTTCTTCTCCAACGTGTATGACGCGAAAGAGGCCAGCAAAGCGCCGTTGCCCGGCAGCACGCCCAGCACCGATCCCAGTGCCGTGCCACGCAGCACCGCGGGCCAAGCGGCTTGGAAGTCTTCGCGGGTGGGCATCAGGCCTTTGACGTGACTGGTGTACACCTCACGGTCTTCGGAGGGCTTGCCCAGGTTGGCGATGATTTCGCCAAAGCCAAACAGCCCCATGGCAATCACCACGAAGCCAAAGCCGTCCGCCAACTCGGGTCGGTCAAAGTCAAAACGTGCCACGCCGCTGATGACGTCAGAGTTGACCTGACCCAACAACACGCCCAGCACGATCATCGCCAGCGCCTTGAGCAAGGAGCCCGAGGCCAGCACCACCGCCAAGATGATGCCCAGCACCATCAGCGACACGCGCTCGGCGTCGCCGAACAAGAACACCATCTGCACCATGGGCGGCGAGAACAGCGCGATCACCAAGGTGGCGACCGAGCCCGCGAAGAATGAGCCCAACGCGGCCGTGGCCAGCGCCGCCCCTGCCCGACCACGGCGGGCCATCTGGTAGCCATCGAGTGCGGTGACGACCGAGTTGGCCTCCCCTGGCACGTTCAGCAAGATGGCCGTGGTGGACCCACCGTACTGCGCGCCGTAGTAGATGCCCGCCAGCATGATCAAAGCCGGTGTGGCGTCGAGGCCGTAGATGACCGGCATCAGCATTGCCATGGTGGCGATGGGGCCGATGCCGGGCAGCACCCCGATGAGCGTGCCAAGCAAGGCGCCGGCCAAGCAATACATCAGGTTCTGCATCGTCAGGGCCGTTGCAAAGCCCATGATGAGGTTGTCGAGCATCAGAACCCCCAGGCTGCCAAGGGCGCGGGCCACAGCGGAATCTGCAGCTTCAGGCCATACACAAATGCCAAGGTGCAGAACACCGACAGGAAGGCTCCTGTGGCCAAAGCCGTTGGCAGTCGAACTTCGTCTGAGGCGTAGGCCACGCCGGTGGCGACCACCACCACTGTGAGGGGCAAGCCCAGCCGCGGCAACAGCAGCGCAAACAACAAGATGGACAGCACCACCACCGACAAAGGCCGCCACGCAATGCGGCCCACCGGCTCACGGTCCGCCGTTTCGACGGTCACGGACTTGAAGAGGATGGCGCCACCCAGCAAGGCCAGCAGCACACCCAGTCCAAACGGGAAGTAACCCGGCCCCGGACGGGCAGCGCTGCCGAAGTCGTAAGACATCGAGGCATAGGCAAAGCCTGCACCGATCAACACGAACAACAAACCAGCGACGAAGTCGCGCTCACTCTTCGGTCTCATCAGGTCTCCCAAGCTGGGGTGTTGCGAAGCACTTCTTCCAGGGTCGTCTGTCCTTCAGCCACCTTGCGCACACCGGCCATGCGCAAAGAGCGCAGGCCTTCCTGGGCGGCGCTGCGGCGCAGCTGGCTCAGGGTGGCGTCAGCCGTGAGCTGCCCGCGCAGGCTTTCGTCGACCTGCAGCAACTCGTACAAACCAGCGCGACCTCGGTAGCCGGTGTAGCGGCACTCCAGGCAGCCCACTGGCTTGTAGACACCCTTCACGGTGCTCAGCCGCCAGGGCTTGGCGACCTCATTCAGCATCGCGACGGTCACGCTGTCGTCGGGCACCTTGCAATGCGGGCACAAGGTGCGCACCAGGCGCTGGGCCAGCACGCCGATCAAAGTGGCGCCGATCAGGTAGCGAGGTACACCGAGGTCGGTCAAGCGGGTGATGGCCGACACGGCGTCGTTGGTGTGCAGGGTGCTGAACACCAGGTGGCCGGTGAGCGAGGCCTGCACCGCCATCTCGGCGGTCTCCAGGTCACGGATTTCACCGACCATGATGATGTCGGGATCCTGTCGCATCAGGGCGCGCAGGCCTTCAGCAAAGCCGAAGTCGATCGCGGATTGCACCTGGGTTTGATTGAACGAGGGCTCGATCATTTCGATCGGGTCTTCGATCGTGCACAGGTTCACCTCGTCGGTAGCCAAGCGCTTGAGGGTGCTGTAGAGCGTGGTCGTCTTGCCCGAACCAGTCGGGCCCGTGACCAGCACGATGCCGTGGGTGCGGCTGATCAGGTTGTTCCAGCGCTCGGTCTCGTGCCGTCCGAAACCAAGTTGACTCAAATCCTTGAGCGCGTTGTCGGGGTCAAAAATCCGCATCACCAGCTTCTCACCGAAGGCGGTGGGCAAGGTGGAGAGGCGCATTTCCACCTCTTCGCCAGCGGGGTTGCGGGTCTTGATGCGGCCATCCAGCGGGCGGCGGCGCTCCACCACGTCCATTCGACCCAACAGCTTGATGCGAGCAATCATGGCGCTCATCACCGGGCCGGGCAGTTGGTAGACGGTGTGCAGCACGCCATCGATGCGGAAGCGGATCACGCCCATCTCGCGGCGAGGCTCCAGGTGGATGTCGCTGGCGCGCTGGTCGAAGGCGTATTGCCACA
>CAZAIR010000214.1:0-5370 GCA_964485225.1 uncultured Burkholderiaceae bacterium | reverse complement strand
AGGTGCACCTTGCCAACGAGCGCCGCGTGCAAAACCACATCGGTGGCGTGCACGCGTCGGCCATGAACCTGCTGGCCGAAACGGCCACCGGCATGGTGGTGGGCATGAACGTGCGCGATGACTGCCTGCCGCTGTGCAAGTCCATGCATGTCGCTTTCAAGAAGCGCGCCACCGGTGGCTTGAAGGCCGTGGCCAGCCTCACGGCTGCGCAGCGGGCCCAGATGGCGCAAGCGGACAAAGGCGAGGTGACCGTGGCAGTGACCGTGACCGACGAAGCCGGCATCGAGCCGATCGAATGTGAATTTGTCTGGGCCTGGATTCCCAAGGCCCGTTAAGGAAAAGCATCATGAGCAAGCAAGTGCAAGACGCCTACATCGTCAGCGCCACCCGTCTTCCCATCGGCAAGAGCGGCCGAGGCTATTTCAAGAACACCCGCCCTGACGAAATGCTCGTCAAGGTGATGCAAGCTACCCTGGCGCAAGCCCCTGGGTTGGATGCCGCCGCCATCGAAGACGCGATCGTGGGCTGCTCCTTCCCCGAAGGCGAGCAGGGCATGAACATCGCCCGTGTCGCCAGCGTGCTGGCCGGCTGGGGCAATGGCGTTGGCGGCGTCACCATCAACCGCTACTGCGCTTCGGGCATCACCGCCGTGCAAATGGCGGCCGACCGCATCCGCGTCGGTGAAGCCGACGTCATGTTCGCCGGTGGTGTCGAGTCGATGTCGATGATCCCCATGGGTGGCAACAAGCCGTCCCTGAGCCCGCTGATCTTCGAGAAGGACGAGAACATCGGCGTCGCCTACGGCATGGGCCTGACGGCTGAAAAGGTGGCCGCGCAGTGGAAGATCAGCCGCGAAGCGCAAGATGCCTTCGCCTACGAGTCGCACCGCCGCGCTGTGGCCGCCATGCAGGCCGGCTACTTCGACGCCGAGATGACGCCCTTCGACGTCGTCGAGCGCACGCCCAACCTGGCTGACGGCACGGTCAACACCAAGACCCGCACCGTGAAGCTGGACGAGGGCGCCCGCCCCGACACCAGTGTTGAAGGCCTGGCCAAGCTGAAGCCTGTGTTCGCCGCCAAAGGCAGCGTCACCGCCGGCAACAGCTCGCAGACCAGCGACGGCTCGGGCGGCCTGCTGATCGTCAGCGAAGCCGCGCTCAAGCGCTACAACCTGACGCCGCTGGCCCGTTTCGTGTCGTTCGCTGTCAAGGGCGTGCCGCCGGAAATCATGGGCATCGGCCCCATCGAAGCCATCCCCGCCGCCTTGAAGATGGCTGGCATCAGCGCTGCCGATCTGGACTGGATCGAGCTGAACGAAGCCTTTGCTGCGCAAAGCTTGGCCGTGCTGAACGACCTGGACAGCAAGGGCATCGTGCTCGACCGCGCCAAGGTCAACCCCAACGGCGGCGCGATTGCCTTGGGCCACCCGCTGGGCGCCACCGGTGCCATCCGTGCGGCTTCGGTCATCCACGGCCTGCGTCGCACCGGCGGCAAGTACGGCATGGTGACGATGTGCGTGGGCGCTGGCCAAGGCGCTGCAGGCATCTTCGAGCGCCTGTGAGCATGAACGCCATGCAACGCCGACGCTTCGTCCTCACGGGCGTTGGCGTTGCCGTGGCGGGCCTGACCGGGTGCACTGGCGCGCTGCACACCTTCAGCACGCTGAAGGAAGCGCGCCAACGCGTGCTGGACCTGCGCTTCAACACGCCCCAGCACGACAGCCCTTGGAGCCTGAGCCAGCTGTTGCAGCACCTGGCGCAGAGCATCGAGTACTCGGTGCAGGGTTACCCCGAGATGAAAAACGTGGTGTTCCGCGCGGTGGCCGGCAATGCCGCGTTCGCGTTCTTCAACGCCCGCGGTCGCATGAGCCACAGCTTGACCGAGCCCATCCCCGGCGCCCCCGCGCTGGCGGCTGATGTGGCGCTGAAAGACGCGGTGCAACGCTTGCTGGATGCCCTTGACCGCTTTGAACAGCACACCGGCGCGCTGCGCCCGCACTTCGCCTACGGTGAGCTGGACAAAGCCCAGTACACCCGCGCCCACCTGATGCACCTGGCCAACCATTGGCAGCTGCTGCGCTTCGCGACGCCCCCGGCAGCCTGACCCGGCTTCCCCTTTTCGTTCTGTTCCTGATGCATCCGTCTGTCCTTCGCGCCGGCTTCAACCTGTGGCCGCCGTTCCTGTTTGCCGGCGTGCACGTCACGCACCTGTCGGCCGACTGGCGCCACGCCCGCGTGGAGCTGCGCGCGCGGCCCTGGAACCGCAACTACGTGGGCACGCATTTCGGCGGCAGCCTGTTCGCGATGACCGACCCGTTTTGGATGATCCTCATCCTGCGCGCGCTGGGCCGCGAGTACATCGTCTGGGACAAAGCCGCCGAGATCGAGTTTGTGAAGCCCGGCCGCGGCACCGTGCACGCTCGTTTCGATCTGGACGACGCCACCTTGGAGCGCATCCGCGCCGCCACCGCGCAGGGCGACAAGCACCTGCTGTGGCTGCCCGTTGAAGTGCTGAATGCCGCAGGCGAAGTGGTGGCCCGCGTGCGCAAGCAGGTCTACATCCGACGCAAGCCCGCCGCCCGCGGCGCCCCTACTGAATTGAGAGTGTCCAAGCCATGAGCATCAAAACTGCCACCATCAACGGCGTCACCACGATCGAGATCGCGCGCCCCGAAAAAAAGAACGCCATCACCGCCGCCATGTACGAAGCCATGGCCGAGGCGCTGAACGCGGCCAACGCCGATGGCGCTGTGCGCGCGGTGCTGATCACCGGGCAACCCGGCGTGTTCACCTCGGGCAACGACCTCGAAGACTTCATGGCCCGCCCCCCACGCGATGCTGAAGCGCCGGTGTTCCAGTTCATGCACGCGCTGTTGGGCTGCGAGAAGCCCGTGGTGGCGGCCGTCACCGGTGCGGCCATTGGCATCGGCACCACCTTGCTGCTGCATTGCGACCTGGTGTACGTGGCCGACGACAGCCGCCTGGCCATGCCCTTCGTGGCCTTGGGCCTGGTGCCCGAGTTCGCCTCCAGCCTGGTGGTCCCGCGCCTGATGGGCCATGTGCGCGCCGCTGAGAAGCTGCTGCTGGGCGATCCCATGACCGGCGCCGAAGCCGTCGAGTTCGGCATTGCCAACGCCGTGCTCCCCTCGGGCGAGGTGGTGAACCACGCGCGCCGCATGGCCGAGCGTTTCAACGGCCTGGCGCCCAGTGCCGTGCGTGCCAGCAAGAAGCTGATGCGCGGCCCTGAGTTGGCGGCCTTGCAAGAGGTGATCCAGACCGAAGCGGTGGAGTTCGCTGCGCGCCTGCGCAGCCCCGAAGCCATGGAGGCCTTCCAAGCCTTCTTCCAAAAACGTGCGCCCGACTTCTCCAAGTTCCAGTAAAGCCCCGGTCGTGCCCGCCCGGGCGCTGACCGCGGCCAAGCTGGCCCTGGCGCCGCTGCTGCTGTGGCAGGCTGTGCGCGTGCGCCAAAAGGCGCTGGACCTGCCCGAGCCGGGCGGCCCCCGGCGCGCCAAGGTGCAGCCCACCCACGCGCGCAGCCGCAGCCCTTTGCGGCTGTTGGTGGTGGGCGACTCTTCGGCCGCCGGCGTGGGGGTGGCCCATCAGCACGACGCCTTGGCCCAGCAACTGGCCCACACCCTGGCCGAAGAAACCGGTCGTCCCGTGCACTGGCAGTTGCTGGCCCACACCGGCCACACGACGGGCGAGGCGCTGCAGCACCTGCGCGACACGCGCCGCCTGCAGCCCGCCGACATCTTGGTCACCGCACTGGGCGTCAACGACGTGGTGCGTCAAGTGCCGGCGCAACGCAGCCTAGAGCAACTGCTGGCCTTGCATGCCGACGCCCAGGCCCGGACAGGCGTGCGTTACTGGTTGCACAGCGGCTTGCCGCCCATGCACCAGTTCCCTTTGCTGCCGCCGCCCTTGCGCTGGGTGCTGGGCGCCCAGGCCGAGGGCCTGAACCAGCGCTTGCATGCGGAGCTGGGCGACCAGCTCGACCGCGGCTTGATGCGCGTGCCCACCCGCCTGCGCTGCGACGCCAACAGTGGCCTGATGGCCGCCGATGGCTTCCACCCCAGCGCCCTGGGCTACGCCCTGTGGGGCGAAGCGCTCGGTCAGTATCTTGCCCGCCGCTGGAGTCGATTGGCCCGCCGCGAGGCGCTGCATCGCACGGCCTGAAGTTCCGTCGCTGTGGTCGCGCGCTTCTGGCGCTGACGACGCAGCCTCTGTCTGCGGCCGAGTCAGGCGGGCTCTAATGAGCCGATGAAACGCAGCCAATACGCCGTCGGTCTCTCGCTGGCCATGCTGGGTGCCATCGGCTTTTCAGGCAAAGCCATCATCATCAAGTTGGCCTACGCGCACGGTGCGGCAGTCGATCCCGTGACCCTGCTGATGTGGCGCATGCTGCTTGCGTTGCCCTTGTTTCTGCTGGTGGCTTGGTGGGCCAGCCGCGGGCAAGCGCCCTTGAGCCGGCGCGACTGGCTCGATCTCTTCGTGCTCGGCTTCACCGGCTATTACCTGGCGAGCTTCCTCGACTTCGCCGGCCTGCAGTACATCAGTGCCAGCCTGGAGCGGCTGATCCTTTACCTGAACCCCACGCTGGTGCTGCTGATCTCCGTCGTCACCTTGCGCACCAAGGTCTCGGGACGCCAGTGGGCGGCGCTCGCGCTGAGCTATGCCGGTGTGCTGATCGTGTTCGCGCACGAGGTGCGCTTTGATGGCGGCAACACCGTGTGGGGCAGCTTGCTCGTGTTGGCCAGTGCCATCAGCTATGCCATTTACCTGGTGCGCAGCGGCGAGGTGCTCAAGCGACTGGGTGTGCTGCGCTTGACCGGTTGGGCCACCAGCATCGCGTGCGTGCTGTGCATCGTGCAATTCTTGCTCATGCGCCCCTTGCAAGCCGCATGGCTGCCTGAGCCGGTGCTCTGGCTTTCACTGCTCAACGCCACCGCGTGCACCTTCATGCCGGTGTTGTGCGTGACCGCGGCCATCCAGCGCATTGGCGCACCTTTGGCCTCGCAGGCCGGCCTGATCGGGCCCATGAGCACCTTGATGCTGGCCACGTGGCTGCTGGGTGAGCCCTTCAATGCCTGGGTGCTGGCGGGCACCGTGCTGGTGTTGGGCGGGGTGGCTTGGTTGGCTTGGCGGCGTTGAAGACGCCATGCGCCTGCAAGCGCATGGCGTCAGGGCCCCGCTTCAACCGTAAAGCACTTTGGGCAACCACAAGCCGATGGCGGGGACGGGAGCCCGACCCGCAGGGGCAAAAAGCGCCAGCGTTTTGAGGGCGAGCGCGCCATGCGCCTGCAAGCGCATGGCGTCAGGGCCCCGCTTCAACCGTAAAGCACTTTGGGCAACCACAAGCCGATGGCGGGGA
>CAZAIR010000213.1:0-5371 GCA_964485225.1 uncultured Burkholderiaceae bacterium | reverse complement strand
TAACCCAAAGGTCGCAAGTTCAAATCTTGCCCCCGCAACCAAGAAATATGAGTGCCGACAGGCACTTACGGAGCCCGCCCTGTGCGGGCTTCGGCGTTTCTGGGCGCCATGGCCCATCTGTGGCCCATCTGTGGCCCACCGGTGGCCCATCCATGGCCCACCGGTTTTTTCGGCCTGACCCAAACGACCGTTGGGCGCTTGGCCCACGGTCTGCATCGGTGACCATTGGGATCAATCGGCGTCAATCGCCGCCTTGGCTTCTCCCAAGTCGCCAGCGATCAGGCGGAACTGCTCCAGTGCCGCCTCCAGGTCGTCCACGATCTCCTGCGCGATCACATCCGGCGGCGGCAGGTTGTCGCTGTCGGCCAGTGATTCATCGCGCAGCCAGAAGATGTCCAGGCTGGCCTTGTCGCGCGCCAGGAGTTCAGCCTGGTCGTAAGCACGCCATCGTCCTTCAGGGTTCTCTGCGCTCCAGGTGGGCGCGCGGTCGTGCCGGTTGGCTGGGTTGTACAGGCACACGAACTCGTCCAGGTCCGCACGCTTCAAGGGGTTGGTCTTCAGCGTGAAGTGCTTGTTGGTGCGCAGGTCGTAGATCCACAGCTTCTCGGTCCAGGGCGTCTGGCTGGCCGGCTTCTTGTCGAAGAACAGCACATTGGCCTTCACGCCCTGGGCATAGAAAAGTCCGGTGGGCAGGCGCAGCAGGGTGTGCAGGTCGCACTCGTGCAGCAGTTTGCGTCGGATGGTTTCGCCGGCGCCGCCTTCGAACAGCACGTTGTCGGGCAGCACCACGGCCGCGCGGCCGTTCACCTTCAGCAGCGTCTTGATGTGCTGCACGAAGTTCAACTGCTTGTTGCTGGTGGTGGCCCAGAAGTCATCGCGCTCGACGATGTCCTTCTCGCTGCCGGCCCGGCCGTCTTCGCCCACGAACACCGTGCTGCTCTTCTTGCCGAAGGGCGGGTTGGCCAGCACCACGTCGTAGCGCTCGCCGGGGTCGGCGGCCAGCGCGTCCATCACCTTCACCGGCACGCTTTTCTCGCTGCCGATGCCGTGCAGCAGCAGGTTCATGGCGCACACGCGTGCGGTGGCCTGCACCAGTTCCATGCCGGTGAAGGCTTCTTCCCTCAGAAAGCGCTTCTGGTCCCGCGTGAGGTTCGGGTGGGCGGCCACGATGTGGTTGAAGGCGATGAACAGGAAGCCGCCCGTGCCGCATGCCGGGTCGCAAATGCGCTCGCGCGGCTTGGGCGCGATGCAGTCCACCATGGCCTCGATCAGCGCGCGCGGGGTGAAGTACTGGCCGGCACCGCTCTTGGTGTCCTGCGCGTTCTTCTCCAGCAGGCCTTCGTAGGCGTTACCCTTCACGTCCACGCCCAGCGCCGTCCAGTTCTCGGCGTCGATCAGGTCCACCACCAGCCGGCGCAGCTTGGCCGGGTCCTGGAACTTGTTCTGCGCCTTGCCGAAGATCAGGCCCAGCGTGCCCTTGTGCTGGCCCATCGCTTCCAGGCAGTGGCGGTAGTGGTCGAACAACTCGTCGCCGTCCTTGGCCAGGAGCGACGGCCATGAGTACGCGCCCGGCACGATGCTGGCCTGGTTGTAGGGGGGCTGAGCGCGCTCGTCGGCCATCTTCAGGAACAGCAGGTAGGTCAGCTGCTCGACATAGTCGCCGTAGCTCATGCCGTCGTCGCGCAGCACGTTGCAGTAGTTCCAGAGCTTCTGGACCAGGGTGGAGGCGTTCATCGCTGGACGGATTGGGTGGCCTGGATGCTGTGCTGCTCGTTCAAGTCAGTTCGCAGGCTGGTGTGATGGCAAGTGGTTGATGTCAATGACTTTTCCGGTGGCTTCCGGTTTCGTGTGTGATAGACAGAGAGCGCGTTTTGGGCTGTCTTGGGCAGCAAGCTGGCGGCAGCCAAAGGGCGGCGGTCACGGCTTGGAGCCAGACATCTTTCCCGCTTTGCCGCCGGCCCAGCGCCCTTGCGCCGATTCGATGGCCGCCTGCAGCCGCTGGTGCAGCACCTCGCGCGGCGGCAGCTCGGTCAGGTATTCGGCAACGTGGATGCCCGCGGCGTCGAGTTCCAGCAACTGCACCTGCTCGTCCTGCTTGTGTGCGCACAGGATGATGCCCAGCGGCGGTTGCTCGTCGGCCTGGCGTTCGTGCTTGTCCAGCCAGCGCAGGTACAGCTCCATCTGGCTCTTGTACGCGGCCTTGAAGCGGCCGAGCTTCAGCTCCACCGCCACCAGGCGGCGCAGGCGGCGGTTGAAGAACAGCAGGTCGATGTGGAAGTCTTCGCCGTCGATCTGCAGCCGCTTCTGCCGCGCCACGAAGCTGAAGCCGGCGCCCAGCTCCAGCAGGAAGGTCTCCAGCTCGCGCAGGATGGCGTCTTCCAGGTCACGCTCGACGTAGTGGTCGGCCAGGCCGACGAAGTCCAGCACATACGGGTCTTTGAGCACCAGCGCGGGGGCCATGTCGCCCTGACGGCGCAGTTGGTCCAGCTCGCGCTGCATCAGCTCGGCCGGCTGGCGCGAGAGGGCCGTGCGCTCGTAGAGCATGCCGTCGATGCGCTCGGCCAGCGTGCGCACGCTCCAGCCTTCGATGCGGCACATCTCGGCATAGAACTCGCGCTGCAGCGGCGCCTTCAGCGGCAGCAGCTCGCGGAAGTGCGACCAACTCAAATGTCGCCACAGCGTGGCGACGATCTCGCGGTCGGGGAAGGCCTCGGCAAACTGCACCATGCGGCGCAGGTTCTTCTCTTCGAAGCCGCGCCCGTACTCGGCGGCCAATTGTCGCGACACCGTGGCGACAATCTGCTCGCCATAGCCGGCGCGCCGGTGGCCCAGCACCTCGCGCTGGATGCGCTGGCCCATCTGCCAGTACAGCATGGTGAGGCTCATGTTCACGGCCACCGCCGCGGCCTGCCGGGCCTGCTGGATGAGCTGGCGCAGGTCGGCGAGCAGGGCGTCCGGCATCGAGGCTGGGGCTGGCGAGGCGGGCCGGGTTGCCGGCCGGGGCAGCTTCTTGGCGGGGGGCTTGCGCGTGGCCATCGGTCAGATCGCGAAGGCTTTGGTCAGCACGGCCTGGCGCAGCGACTGCGCGCGCTTCAGGTTGGCTTCGACCTGGGCTTCGACGCCGCGGACGATGGAGAGGCGGCGGTCGACCTCGGCGACGATGCTTCGCTGTTCGGAGAGCGGAGGCAGCGGTACTCGAAGCGAGGAAAACTTCGACTTGTTGATGATCGGAAGAGTCGTGGCCGAAGCGTTGTCAAGAATCTGACGCTGGCCGTTCGGGCTAACCGTCCACCAGTAAACAAAGCGTGGCTCAGCCACGTCGCCTCGCGGAGAAACTGCATTGATCTGCTGGTTGGTCGCACAGTCAACGACCGCCAGGCCAGTCTTGCCAATCGTTGCGCCTATGCAAGTCACCAGCACTGAACCAGCGCGAAGACGCCGGCCTATTGAGACGCCACGCTCCGTCAAGTAGTCACGCGCGGCGTGAACGTTGTCCCCAGCATCCAGGTCCGTGGGCTTGATGAAGGGCAAAGTGCCCCCGAAGTTCACAGTCTCGCTTGTTGGTGGCGTGAAGCCGGTCGTAACCTCCCCAACGTCCGAGTAGGTACCCCATGCCCACCTTCTGGATACGTCGGCGAAGGCGCAGCTCAGCACTGATGCCCGGTGTCTACGCAAACTTGCCTTCACGCGTCGAAGGTTGGCGACGGCCTCGTCGAGGCGGGAGAACTGCTTTTCGATCTCTGCAACGACCGCCTTCTGGATGTGAAGGGGCCGAAGCGGAACTTCCAACTGCAGCATCGTGCCTTGGCTGACAGTATGTTGACCTGCGCTGGAGACCATGCGCAGTTCAATCTGACGCCGAACGCGTGCCGAGTTCAGGTAGTAGGCGAGGTATCGATGGTCTGCCTTTGAAGCATTCGGCCGGAGTCGGATGAAGTGGTCACAGTAGGCCCACTGCCGTTGTCCGCTGAACGGAATCATTCGGCCAACAAGACCCTTGCTGCCATTCACACGAATGCAGACCAGGTCGCCACGCCGCAGTTCGTACTTGGCAACTTCAGGCGCCGTCAAGCGAATCGTTCGTGGAGAGCTTTCGTTTATGCGGCCATCGGCAATGTCGGCCAAGCGGAGCACCGCAACCTCGTCACCTTCGCTGCCTGCGCGTTTCGAGAGGCCGTTCTGCGACTCGGCGATCAAGCTGCCCAAGGGTACAGTCTCGCCAAGCGCAGGTTCATCGATACGCAAGGTCACGCCACCAACTCCCGATTCATCTCTTCAATCACCCGCGGCAACTCCGCCCCAAACAACTGATGCACCCTCCCCAGCCCACCCTGCTGGCTGAACGGCGCGAAGTCGAAGTCCTCCACCGTCACGCCCAGGTTGGCCGCCACATGGTCGCGGATCATTTCCAGCCAGCGCATTTGCTCCGGCGTGAAGGCCTTGCCCGCTGAGGCCTGCTGCGCCAGCCAGGCCTTGTAGTTGGCAGCCACGCGCTCGGGGTACGGCACCAGCTCGTTGTCCTGCTGCATCGCAAAGCGCACCAGGCTCACCAGGTCGGTCAGGATGCGTTGGCGGCCAGCGCCCTTCACCTTGTTCTTGTTCAGCGCCGCATAGGCCTGCCACAGCGCGCCTTCGTCCAGCAGGTGTGGCGGCGCGTGCAGCGCGTCGGCCAGGGCCTTGATGTCGTCAAAGCTCAGCGGCGCGCGCACCGGCCGGCTGTACAGGATCTGCAGCGCGGTGATCTCGTCCTTGTGCTGCGCAATGAAGGCCTCGAAGCTCTGCACCAGGCCTTGCGCACGTTCACGCGCGGCCTCGTTGAAACCGGCTTCGATCACGCGGTCCTGCGTCACGGTGTCGATCACCAGGTCCTTGTTGGCCTTCAGGCCCAGGATCAGCTGGCGCAGCGCCGGGTTGGCCAGCGGCATCACGGCCTGGCGCAGCGCGGCCTCCTGCTGCTGCGGGCTGGCGTCGTCGTCGGGCCGCAGGGCCTGCACGATGCCGCCGGCCAGCGCGCGCAGGTCCAGCCCACCGCTGGCCTGGCGCACCTGGTCGCGCTCGGCGTCGTCCAGCTGGGTGTCCAGCCGGGCCAGGCGGGCGGCCACGCTGCTCAGCACCTCGTCCTGCACATTGCCCAGGCTCACGGCCTGCAGCAGCGCATCCAGCGGCACGGTCTTGCGGCGGTCCATCGGGCGGCTGTCGGTCATGTCGTGCTCGCACACGCCCACGCAGTCCACGATGACGAAGTGGTCCTTGTGCACATGTTCGCCGGGGTTCACCAGGCGCAGGTCGTCGGTGGTGATGACCCGCACGCCGCGCCCCTTCATCTGCTCGAAGAAGCTGCGGCTCTTCACGCCGCGCATGAACACCACCA
>CAZAIR010000212.1:0-5385 GCA_964485225.1 uncultured Burkholderiaceae bacterium | reverse complement strand
AGATCGTCCCAAGCCGGCAGGGCGTGCTTGCGGCGGCCGTAGGCGTAGTAAGCCGCCATGAACAGCCCGAAGAAGCATCCGGCAACCAGGGCGCCCACGGCCAGACCCAGCCCGTGCAGCGGCACGGCGGGCGGCATCACCCAGCCCCACATGAAGCCCATCAACAGCCCCCAAGCCACGGCGAAGTAGCCACCGGCGGCGAGCCACAAGGTGCCGAAGGGCACAAAGTGCGGCGGCCGCACCGCGTAGCCCCTGCGCCACAGCCACTGCGTGATCGGCGGGAGGTAGTTGGACGGGCGGATGCCGCTGGCCTTCAAGAGGCGAAGGGCCTCGACGCGACGGGCTTCGAACTGGGTCATCGGCTCATTCTTTCTTGCGCTGTGGGGCCGGAGGGTAAGGCGAGCGCGGCGCTCCCTAGAATCCGCGCCCTTTCGCCTTGGAGTGCCCCGTGGCCGCCCCTTCGTTCTGCGCCATCGACTTCGGCACCTCCAACTCGGCCGTGGCCCTGCCCCAAGCCCAGGGCATGGCCCTGGTGCCGCTGGAGGGCGCGGCGCTGACCATGCCGACCGCGGTCTTCTACTTCGCCGAAGGCGCGCACGATGCCGATGGCCCGCCGCGGGCCTTTGGGCGCGCGGCCTTGAAGGCCTACGTGGACGGGCACGACGGGCGTTTGATGCGCTCGATGAAGAGCATCCTGGGCAGCGACCTGCTGGAGCAGCACACCGACGTGGGCGGCGGGCGCAGCGCCAAGTACGCCGATGTGGTGGCCGGCTACCTGAAGCGCTTGAAGCGCGTGGCCGAAGCCCACCAGGGCCGGCCGCTGACGCACGCGGTGCTGGGCCGCCCGGTGTTCTTCGTGGACGAAGACCCGGTGCGCGATGCCCGCGCACAAGCCGCGCTGGAAGCCGCCGCCCACACGGTGGGCTTCAGGGAGGTGGCGTTCCAGTTCGAGCCCATTGCAGCGGCCTTCGATTACGAACGGCAAGCGCAATCCGAGCAGCTGGTGCTGGTGGCCGACATCGGCGGCGGCACCTCGGACTTCTCGCTGGTGCGCGTGGGCCCTAACCGCATGGCGCGGGCCGACCGGCGCGACGACATCCTGGCGCACCACGGCCTGCACGTGGCCGGCACCGACTTCGACCGCCGCGTAGCCCTGGACGGCCCGATGCGCGCACTGGGCCACGGCGCGCTCGGCCCCGCACGGCCTGACGGCCCGCCGCGCGAAGTGCCCTCGGGCATCACCTTCGACCTGGCCACCTGGCACTTGATCAACAGCTGCTACACGCCCAGCGTGCTGCTGGAAATGCGCCAACGCCGCGCCGACTACGCCGACCCCGCCCAGCACCGCCGGCTGATGACGGTGCTGGAAGACCACCTGGGCCACCACCTGGCCGACCAGGCCGAGGCCGGCAAGATCGCGCTGGGCGGCGTGGGTGAGCTGACGGACACGCACGACTTCGACCTGACCCTGATCGAGCGCGGCCTGCACTGGCCCTACCAGCGCGGCCAGCTGCAAGGCGCGCTGGGGGTGGATGTGGCCGCCATTGCCAACGCGGCGGCCTACACGGCACAGCTGGCCGGCGTGCCACCCGAGGGCGTGGACGCGCTGTACTTCACCGGCGGCTCCACCGGCCTGGCGCTGCTGCGCGAGGCGATTGCCGCCAAGTTTCCTAGCGCCAAGCGGGTGCATGGCGACGCCCTGGCCTCGGTGGGCCAAGGCCTGGGCCTGCACGCAGGGCGCGTGTTCGGTTGAAGCACAGGGCTGCGTCAGGCCCAACAATGGCGGCCATCCCCTGAAACGCCGCGCACTCAGCATGCCCACGCTGCCCTCCAAGCTGCCACCCGGTGGCACCACCATCTTCTCGGTCATGTCGGCCCTGGCCACCCAGCACCAGGCGGTGAACCTGGGCCAAGGCTTTCCGGATTTCGGCGCCGACCCGGCTCTGCTGCAAGCGCTGACCGATGCCATGGCCGCTGGCCACAACCAGTACCCGCCCATGCCCGGCGTGCCCGCGCTGCGGCAGGCCATCGCCACCAAGCTGCAGGCCTTGTACGGGCAGGCCTACGACCCCGACACCGACATCACCGTGACCGCCGGCGGCACGCAAGGCCTGGCCACGGCCTTCCAAGCCTGCGTGGGCGCGGGTGACGAGGTGATCGTCATCGAGCCGGCTTACGACAGCTACGACCCCGCGATCCGCATGGCCGGTGGCGTGCCGGTGGGCGTGCCGATGACGCACGACTACCGCATCGACTGGGACGCGGTGCGCGCCGCCCTCACGCCGCGCACGCGCGCCTTGGTGCTGAACACGCCGCACAACCCGAGCGGCCGCATCGCCACACGCGACGACCTGCTCACGCTCCAGGCCCTGGCCGAACAGAACGACCTGTTCGTGGTCAGTGACGAGGTTTATGAGCACATGGTGTTCGACGGCGGCACCCACCACAGCGTGGCTGCGTTTCCGCAGCTGGCCGCGCGCAGCTTCTTGGTCAGCAGCTTTGGCAAGACCTTCCATGTGACCGGCTGGAAGGTGGGCTTTGTGGCGGCGCCACCGCTTTTGAGCGCCGCCTTCCGGCGCCTGCACCAGTACACGGTGTTCACCGTGCACACGCCCACCCAGCACGCGTTGGCCGCCTACCTGGCCAACCCGGCCCCTTGGCAGGGCTTGAGCGCCTTCTACCAAGCCAAGCGCGACGCCTTCCGTGCCGCACTGGCCGCCACGCCACTGAAGCTGCTGCCTTGCGAGGGCACCTACTTCCAGACGGTGGACTACAGCGCCATCTCGGCCCTGCCCGAAGCCGATTTCGCGCGCTGGCTGACCACCGACATCGGCGTGGCTGCGATCCCGCTCTCGGTCTTCTACCAACGCCCGCAGGAACGCCAGCACGTGCGCTTTTGCTTCGCCAAAAAGCCCGAGACCCTGGCCCTGGCGGCCGAGCGCTTGGCGCGGCTGGCTTGAACCCCTTCACCGCCCTGGCCCTGGGGCTGATCCGCGCCTACCAGCGCTGGGTGTCGCCCTACAAAGGCTTTGCCTGCGCGCACCGCGTGCACCGCGGCGGGCCCAGCTGCTCGGTGGTGGGCGCGCGCGTGCTGCGCCGCTTTGGGCTGTGGCGCGGGTTGCCGGTGCTGCGGTTGCGCCTGCGCACCTGCGGCGCGGTGCACCAGTTGCACCGCGCTCACCCCACGCACCTGCAACCACATCCGCAACGGATGTTCAGTGGCTTGGTGCTGCGCCAGCGCGGCGACTGCGACCTGCCTTGCGACGTGGGCGACTGTGACGGCCCCGGGGGCAAGAAGGATTGGCTCTGCGACTGCCTGAGCTGCGGCTGCGACTGGCCCGACCGCAAGAAGCGCGACGAGCGCAGCACGCGCCGGGCTGGGCGGCGGGCGCTGGGCTGAAGGGCCTACCGCACTGATCAGCGTCGTGGCGGCGGGCGCCCGCCACCTCCACCCCCGCGAGGCGGCCCACCAGGCCGGCGGGCGGCGGTGCGGGGCGCTGCCTTCGGCGGGCCTTTCTGGGGCCGGGATACATCGGCCAGCAGCAGCGAGTGCGACACCAGCACCTCCACCGCGTCGCTCAAGTTCGCCGCGGGTTCGATGCCTTCGATCGCCTCCAGCAGCTCGTCGGCGTCTTCCAGGTCCTCGGGGTCGAGGAATTGGTAGATGCCAGCCAGGCCGTCGAGCAGCTCGCTGTCCTTGAGGCCCATCAGCCCGCGCGGGAACGCGTCGGCCCCCACCGCGAAGCCGGCCACCCAGGGGTAGACGGCGGCCAGCACGGTGTCCCAGTCGTCGGGGTCGGCCTCTTCGCCGTCTTCGTCCACGGGCTCGAACACCCAGGGGTCGAACCACTGGCGGTGGCGGATGGCGGCGTCGAGCTGCTGCAGGCGGCGCATGGCCAGCGCGCGGATGGGCTCGGGGTTGAAGCCGGCGGGTGGGGCGCGGCCCTCTTCGCTGTCCAGCACCCAGCGCAGCCATTCGGCCGGCGGTGGGGTTTTGGGCTGCAGGGCCACGGCGGTCAGGAAGCCGTCGAGCATGGACACGTCCAGTGGCTCCAGCGGGGCGGGCACGGCGTCCAGCAGCGCTTGCAGGGCGTCGAGATCGAAGGGGGCATCGGCTTGCATCTGGGGATTGTCCCGGCATGACGCCCGGCATGGACACGGCCGCCACCAACAATCACTGGTTTCGTCACAACGAACCCCGCCCCCCATGTCCCTCTCTGCACGTTTCACCGCCGTGGCCGTGGCCACGCTGGCCAGTGCCGGCATCCAGGCCGCCACGCAAGGTTTCTACCGCGAGCCCGCTGCGCTGGGCGACCTGACCGTGTTTCGCAGCCAGGGCGACCTGTGGCGCGTGAACGGTGGGGGCGGTGTGGCCGTGCGCCTGACCAGCCATGCCGGCCAAGAGCGGAGCCCGGTGCTGCTGCCCGATGGCCAAACCCTGGCCTTCGTGGGCCAGATGGACGGCGCAGGCGATGTCTACACGATGTCGGTGGACGGCGGCGCGCCGCAGCGCCGCACCTGGCTGGGCAGCGCGCAACTGCGCGTGTGGGGGGCCGACCGCGAGGGCAACCTGCTGCTCACCGCGCCGGCCACCGATGGCCGCCCGGTCGTCACCGCCTACCGCCTGGTGGGCAAAGCGCTGCAAGCGCTGCCCGTGGGCGATGCCAACGACGTGGCCCTGGGCCTGGACGGCCGCACCCTGTACTTCACCCGCCACGGCTTGCACCTGGGCGACAACGCCAAGGGCTACCGGGGCGGCGCATTGGCGCAAATCTGGGCGCTGGACCTGCAAGGCACGGCCGAGGCCAAGCCGCTGCTGGCGGCCGACTTCCCGCGCAGCAACGCCCGGCGCCCGATGCCCTACCGCGACCGGGACGGACAAGAACGCATCGCCTTCCTGAGCGACCGCGACGGCATCTTCAACGTCTGGTCGGTCAAGGCCGACGGCACGCAGGCGCGCGCCCACACCGCCTTCAAAGACTTCGACGTGCGCAGCGCCAGCATCACCGGCCCCCAAGTGGTGCTGGCCCGCGGCGCCGACCTCTACCGCATGGGCCTGCTGGCCGATGGCGTGCAGCAACCCACCGCCTTGCCCGTGCGCCTGCTGGGCGACGACAACGCCGCCAGCACCGCGCGCTGGATCAAGCGCCCGCAAGACTTCCTGACCGAAGTGAGCCTGAGCCCCAACGGCGAGCGCGCATTGCTGGGCGTGCGCGGCCGTTTGGCCACGCAGGGCACGCAAGGCCTGCGCCGCGCCGTGCTGCAGCAACCCGAGGGCAGCCGCTGCCGCGACGCCGCCTTCAGCGCCGACAGCCGGCAGGTGCTGGCGCTGTGCGACTTCAGCGGCGAGGTGGAGCTGTGGCAGCTCGACGCCCTGGGCGGCCC
>CAZAIR010000211.1:0-5412 GCA_964485225.1 uncultured Burkholderiaceae bacterium | reverse complement strand
AAGAAGCCGCCCACAAAGCCCAGTGCCAGGATGCCTGGCATGGCCCGCGCGCTGCGCCACAGCGCACGGGGGCCGCTGCCGTGGGGCGAGGCTTGCGGGCGCCCCAGCGGCGGCAAGGCCAGCACCAGCAGCAGGCCCAGGGCGCACAGCAGCGCCGAGGCCCACAGGCCGCTGGTGCCGTCGGTGCCGGTGAACTGCAGCAGCACGGGGCCGAGCACGAAGGTGGCGCCCACCATGGTTTCGTACAGGCCCACCATCAAGCCGCGGCGTTCGGGCGTAGCGGCCTCGGCCACGGTGGCTTCGGCCAGCACCCAGCGCAGGCCGGCGCTCAGACCGTCCAGCAGCATCAGCAAGGCCCATAGCCAAAGGCTGTCGGTGAGCAGGAAGCCTGCGCCGCCGATGGCGGGTGCGAGGGCGGTCAGCACGAAGGCACGGCGGCGGCCCAGGCGGGCCACGCAGCGGTCGGCAAAGGGGGCGACGAGCAGCACGCCCAGCCACATGGTGGCGCTGAAGAGCCCGATCTCGGTGGGGCTCAGCCCCTGTTCGTGGAGCCGCAGCACCAGCAAGGGCATCAGCATGAAGAAGCCGGCCAGCGTGACGAAGGTGGCGGCGAAGAGGATCAACAGGGTGCGCAAACGGGTGCGCGAATCAAGGGCGGTCATGGTGCGTTGCAGGAGGACTGCCCAAGCCCGCTGGGTGCGGCGACGGGCTTGGGCAGTCCCCCGTGACGTTTCAATCAAGGGCTTCAGCTTATTGTTTTCATTGAACGCACGCCATGAACTGACTGTTTGTCTCAGATGGACAATGCCGCATGCCTGTGATCACGCGTACTCCGATCGAGCCCCTGTTGCGCACCTTCACCGAGGTGGCGCGGCTGTCGAGCTTCAGCCAGGCGGCGCGCAGTTTGGGGCTGTCTCGCGCAGCGGTGTCGTCGCAGGTGGCGCAGCTGGAGGCGCACCTGGGCGCGTCGCTGTTGGCGCGCACCACGCGCAGCGTGCGATTGACTGACGAGGGCGAGCATTTGCTGGCGCGCGGCGGCGATGTGTTGGCCCAGCTGGACGCGCTCACGCACCAGTTCCAGCGCGCCGCCGGCGAGGTGGCCGGCCCCTTGCGTGTGGAGGCGCCCGAGTTCATCGGCACCAAGCTGCTGGCGCAACCGTTGGTGGCATGGCTGCAGGCGCACCCGGCGGTGAACCTGACCTTGCGCTTGAACGACCGCATGGAAGCGGTGGACGGCTTCGACGCCGATGTGATGCTGCGCTTCGAGCTGCCACAGGCGCACCGCCTGCGCTACCGGGTGCTGGCGCGCTGGCAGCTCATCAACGTGGCGGCGCCCAGTTACATCGCCCAGCACGGGGTGCCGCGCAGCCTGGCGCGCATGCACAAGCACGGCGTGATCGACTACCTGAACGAGGCCACCGGCCGGCCGTTTGCCTGGGAGTACCCGCCCAAAGGCCGCGTGCGCAGCGTGCAGCCCACCAGCCGGCTGTGCTGTAACAACACCGATGCGGCGGTGCAGGCGGCCCTCTCAGGCTTAGGGCTTTACCGCGACTTTCGCTTCGTGCTGGCGCCGCACCTGGCCAGTGGCGCGCTGCAGGAGGTGCTGCCGCTGCAGCGCAGCCCGGCGCACACGCTGTATGCCTTGTGGAAGCCCGGGCGGCCGGTGGCGCCGCGGGTGCTGGCCTTCGTGGAGTTTTTGACCGAGGTGATCCGGCCCAGCTCCGACGAGCCGATCTGACTTACTTGGTGCTCGCCACGAACGGCGCGCCTTGCAGCTTGAAGCCGGGCTTGAGGCCGCGCTGCGAAAACCAGCCTTTGTTCATCTCCAGCGCAAAGCGCACCGGCTTCTCGCTGCAAGTGCTGGTTTCATCCAGCGGCTTCATCTCGGCGATGTTCACGATGCTGCCGTCATCGGCCAGGAAGGCGATGGCCAGGGGCAGCAGGGTGTTGCGCATCCAGAAGCACTGCTGTCCGGGCTGCTCAAACACGAACAACATGCCCTCGTGCTGCGGCATGTCCTTGCGGTACATGAGGCCCACGGCGCGCTGCGCATCGGTTTGTGCCACCTGGGCAGTGATTTGGTGCATGCCAGCGCGCAACAAGATGGTGGGCAGGCGCTGCGGCACGCCGGCCACCCCTTGTGCCCAAGCGCTGGCCCAGCTGGCGAGAGACAGCGCCAGCAGCAGCGTCAGCGAGCGGGCAAGGCGGGGGAACTTGATCTGGATCATGGCGGGCCAAAGCGTGGCGCCCGAACATCCTGGCATGCACGCCGAGGCCTGGGGCAAGGTTGCCATTATCCCGAGCGAGGCGGCTGCCCAAGCCACCTCTGCCACCACCCACACCGTCCGCGCCCAAGCTTGGAGCGTGGGCGGCCTGCATTGCGTGGCCTGTGCCGACACCTTGGCCGATTGGCTGCGCAGCCAGCCCGGTGTGAGCCACGCGGATGTGGGCTACGCCGCTGCCCTGGCGCTGGTGCAAGCGCCAGCCGAGGTGCAGGCCCGCTTGCCCGAGGCCGCACGCAGCGCTGGCTACACCTTGGTGCCCGCCGAGCCCGAGGCCGCGCAGGCCCTGCGCCAGCGCGAGGCGCGCACCTTGCTGTGGCGCACCTTTGTGGGTGGCTTTTGCATGATGCAAATCATGATGCTGGCCGCCCCGACGTACTTTGCAGCGGGTTCCGAGGTGCCGGAGGATTTGCGGCAGCTGCTGCACTGGGGCTCTTGGATGCTCAGCTGGCCGGTGGTGCTGTTCGCGGCACAGCCTTACCTGATCGGAGCCTGGCGCACCTTGCGGCGGCGCCAGCTGGGCATGGATGTGCCAGTCGCCCTGGGCGTGCTGATCACCTTTGTGGTGAGTTCGCTGGCCTTGTTCGACCCCGCCGGCCCCTGGGGCCCGGAGGTGTACTTCGACTCGCTGTCGATGTTCATGTGCTTCCTGTTGCTGGGGCGCTGGTTTGAGCTGCGGGCGCGGCATGCCGCCGCCACCGCCTTGACGGCGCTGCAGGGTGAGCCCGACGCACTGGTGCAGCGCGAGGTCGGCGGTGCAGGGGCCGATGCCGTGGAAGCGGTGGCTGCCAGCGCGCTGGCCGTGGGCGACACCCTGCGCCTGGGGATGGGCGAGCGCGTGCCGGCCGACGCCGTGCTGCTGGCCGGTGACACCTGGGCCGACGAGGCCTGCACCAGTGGTGAAAGCGCGGCGGTGGCCAAGCGCGCCGGTGACACCCTCCTGGCCGGCAGCATCAACCTGGGTGCGCCAGTGCGCTTGCGTGTCCTGCGGGTGGCACAAGACAGCCACGTGGAGCAGATGGCGCAGGCCTTGCAGCAAGCGCTCACGCAGCGTTCGGTCAGCGAATCGGATGCTGAGCGCTGGTCGGGCCCGTTCTTGGCGGGCGTGTTGTTGCTGGCATTGTTGGCTGGCATCACATGGGCCTGGGTTGAACCAAGCCGCGTGGTGGCGGTGGTGTGCGCGGTGCTCATCGTCACCTGCCCTTGCGCGCTGGCGCTGGCCGCACCGGCGGCCCGCGTGGCCAGTACGGCGGCCATGGCGCGGCGGGGTGTGCTGGTGCAACGCTTGCCGGCCTGGGATGCCTTGGCCCGCATCAGCTGCGTGGCGCTCGACAAAACCGGCACGCTGACGCAGCCCGAGGTGCGCTTGCGCGTGCTGCGCGAGGCAGGCGCCGCGCCGGAAGTGGCGGCTGCCGCTGCAGCCCTGGCGGCGTGGTCCAAACACCCGCTGTCGGCAGCGGTGGTGCGGGCTTTGCCCCGCCCTGGCGCCGGGTGGCGCTGGGCTGATCTGAACGAGGTGCCGGGCGCGGGCTTGCGTGCGCAAGACCCCGAGGGCCGCTGGTGGCGTTTGGGCTCGGCGGGGTGGCTGGCACAGGCCTCGGCCGCGCTGGACACCCAGGCCCTGCCGCCAGGCGCGGTGCTGTTCGGTCCCGAGGGTGAGATGCCGTGGCTGGCCTTTGATCCGTTTGACGCGGTGTCGCCCCAGGCCCAGACGGTGGTGACCCGCTTGCAAGCCATGGGGCTGCGCGTGCGCTTGCTCTCGGGCGACCAGCCCGCTCGCGTGCAGGCTTTGGCCCAAACCTTGGGGCTGGCGGCGGGCATGGCGCAGGGGGGCTGCAGCCCCGAAGGCAAGCAAGAAGCCGTGCGCGCCTGGGGCCGTGCCGGCCACCGCGTGCTGATGGTGGGCGACGGCGTGAACGACGCGCCGGTGCTGGCGCAGGCCGATGCGGCCGTGGCCGTGGGCGGCGCCAGCGGGCTGGCCAGCCGTGCGGCCGATGCGGTGCTGCTGCGCACCGACCTCAGCGGCTTGCCCGATCTCCTCCTGCAAGCCCGGCACACGCGCCGCATCACCCTGGAAAACCTAGCCTGGGCCACCGCTTACAACCTGGTGGCCGTGCCTTTGGCCCTGTTGGGCTACCTGCCGCCTTGGGCTGCTGGCCTGGGCATGGCACTCAGCTCGGCCTTGGTCGTTGGCAATGCCCTGCGCTTGTCACACGCGCAGGTGCCGGGCGCCGCTGCAAAGGAGGCTTGAGCATGGACATCCTGTACCTGCTGGTTCCGCTGTCGGTGTTGGCCGCCCTGGGCGTGTTGGTGTTGTTCGCGTGGGCCCTGCGTGGCGGGCAGTTCGATCGCATCGAAGGTGAAGGTGATCGCATCGTCCTTGATGCAGATCAAACCCAGGCACCGGCCCCCGATCAACGGGCTTGATGCCGGTCAAGTCCTCCAAGGGGCTTGAACCGAAGAATGGGTGCATCACAAGGAGGTCTTGCACCCATGCCAAGCGCTTCAATTTCCGCGGCCCGCGCCGCACCGGTGCCCACGCACCCTTCCGACGCCTACGTTGACGGCCCGATCCGCGCTTTCGCCTTGATGGCGGTCGTGTGGGGCGTGGTCGGCATGCTGGTGGGCGTCATCATTGCTGCGCAGCTGGCGTGGCCTGACATCACCAGCGGCATCAGCTGGCTGAGCTATGGCCGCTTGCGCCCGCTGCATACCAATGCCGTCATCTTTGCCTTTGGCGGCTGTGTGCTGTTCGCCACCAGCTTCCATGTGGCGCAGCGCACCGGCCAGGTGCGGCTGTTCGCGCCGCAGTTGGCTTGGTTGGTGTTTTTCGGTTGGCAGTTGGTGATCGTGTTGGCTGCCATCACCCTGCCGCTGGGCCTGACCAGCGGCAAGGAGTACGCCGAGCTGGAGTGGCCGATCGACCTGCTGATCGCCGTGGTGTGGGTGGCCTACGCGGTGGTCTTCTTTGGCACCATCGGCACCCGCAAGGTGCGCCACATCTACGTGGCCAACTGGTTCTTCGGTGCCTTCATCTTGACGGTGGCGCTGCTGCACATCGTCAACAGCGCCGCGCTGCCGGTGGGCCTGACCAAGAGCTACTCGGCCTATGCCGGCGTGCAGGACGCGA
>CAZAIR010000210.1:0-5536 GCA_964485225.1 uncultured Burkholderiaceae bacterium | reverse complement strand
GCTCCAAACGCCGACGGCCCACAAGGGGCCGTCATCATTTGGAGCGGGTGAAGGGCATGCTCGGCATCGGCTTTGGCCGATCCCTCGGCACTCGCTGCGCTCGGCCCGGTGCTGCGCACCGTCCAAGAACAGGCCACCGGCCTGTTCTTGAGCGAACCGGAGGGTTCTCATCCCAACAACCGCGCTCCAAACGCCGACGGCCCACAAGGGGCCGTCATCATTTGGAGCGGGTGAAGGGAATCGAACCCTCGTATGAAGCTTGGGAAGCTGCCGTTCTACCATTGAACTACACCCGCGTGCGGGTCGCAGTTTAGCCTGCAGCCAGCGCCTCCCCGATACCGGCGAAGGCCCTTGGGGCGGTGGGCTGGTTACAGCTGATTGCGCAGAACCCGTGCAGGTCGAACTAGGCTTCACCCACTTGTTGCGCTGCCCGGCGCCAATGCGTGAGAGCCCACCCATGAACCTGACACGACCTTTCCACTGGGCCGGCTGGCCCTTGTTGTCGCGCTGGCTGGCGGCCTTTGGCCTGGCTTTGCTGGCCGGTTGTGGCGGTGGCGGTGGCGGCACGGCCGCCCCGGTGCCGCCTGCACCACCGGCCCCACCACCAGCTCCGGTGCCCACGGCTTTGGTGGCCCATGCTGGTGCCTCCCAGGTCGGCACGGTGAACACGGCTGTGGCCGTTCGGCCAGCGGCCCGCGTGACCGATGCAGCAGGGCGTGGCGTGGCGGGCGTGGTGGTGGACTTCACCGTCGTGTCTGGCGGCGGCACGGTCACCGGCGCCAGCTTGAGCACCGATGCCGACGGCGTCGCCACCGTGGGCAGCTGGACGCTGGGCAACACGGTGGGCGAGCAAAAGCTCAGCGCCAAGGCCAGCGGCTTGCCCGAGGCCACATTCAATGCCCAGGCCGCTGCAGCACCGGGCTTGGGCACGATGACACGCGCCGCCAACAGCAATGACCAAACCGCCACCGCGGGTTCCGCCGTGGCGGTGGTGCCGGCGGTACGTTTGCTCAATGCCCAAGGGGTGCCACAGCCTGGTGTGACAGTGAGCTTCACGGTGGGCAGCGGCGGCGGTGCGGTGCTGAATGCCAGCGCCGTGAGCGACGCCCAAGGCTGGGCCTCGGCCGGCCGCTGGACCTTGGGTCCGGCTGCCGGTACGCAAACTTTGAACGCCAGTGCGTCAGGTTTTGCCGGCACCAGCTTCAGCGCCACGGCGCTGCTCACGGGGGCGCCCACGCTGCAGCGCACCGTGTGGCTGGGGGCTTTGCAGAACCCCTGGGATTTGGCCTTCACCCCTGACGGTGCAGCGCTGGTGAGCGAACGCGCCCGTGGCTTGCTGGTGCGCTTGGCCGATGGCAGCACACGCCGGCTGTTTGCCCCGGCCGACTTGGTGGCGCAAGACCAGAGCGGCATGCTTGGCGTGGCTGTAGACCCGCAGTTCGCCAGCAACCGCACGGTGTTCGTGTTCATGGCCTCGAACCTGGGCGGCGCGGTCGACAACCGCATCGTGCGCTTCACCGTCAATGCCGACTACACGGCGTTCAGCAACCGCACCGACATCGTCACCGGCATCAGCTATGCCGGCGGCGCGCATTCCGGCGGGCGCCTGCGCTTCGGGCCCGACGGCTTGCTCTACATCACCACTGGCGACAACCGCACCGGCACCGTGCCGCAGAACATCGCGGTACTGGGCGGCAAGGTGCTGCGGGTGACACGCGACGGCACGCCCGCTGCTGGCAACAACCCGCCGGTGGGCGCCAACCCGCGGATTTACACCTTGGGCCACCGCAACCCGCAAGGCATAGCCTTCAGGCCCACCGGCGGCAGGCCCTTCCTGTGCGAGCACGGTCCCGGCAACAACGATGAAGTGACCCCGCTTACCGCCGGCGGCAACGGCGGCTGGGACCCCCGCCCGCGTGGCACGCCAGCGGTGTGCCCTGATGGTTCGGCCGGCAGCTACTGCGGCTACAACGGTTCGCGCATGACCGACACCACCGCCTTCCCTGCGGCCTTGCCGCCGGCGTGGACCACCGGCAATGTGTCGCAGGGCATGTCGGGCTGCGGCTTCGTCACGGGCACCACGTGGCGCGATTGGGACGGCGCCTTGGCCGTGGCCCTGCTCTCCGGCCGGCGCGTAGAGGTGCTGCGCCTGAACGCAGACGGCAGCAGCGCCACCAGCACCCCCATCCTGAACACGCTGAACGAACGCCTGCGCCTGGCGCACCAGGGGCCGGATGGGGCGCTGTACGTGCTGACCGATGGCAAGAGCGGGGGCGACGAGATCTGGCGGCTCGTGCCCCAGTAAGCCCTGCGGCGGCGAGGCCGCGGAGCGCTGGCCACAATGCGCCGCATGAGCCAAAGCACCGCTTTCACCATCTCCTTGTGGCAACTTGTCTG
This sequence comes from uncultured Burkholderiaceae bacterium, assembly GCA_964485225.1. Classification (GTDB taxonomy): domain Bacteria; phylum Pseudomonadota; class Gammaproteobacteria; order Burkholderiales; family Burkholderiaceae_C; genus Inhella. The sequence continues at coordinate 3,139 of CAZAIR010000210.1, read as the reverse complement.
GCAGCGCCTGTGGCGTGACGCCCGAGCCGGCGACCTGCGATTGCTGATCGTGGGCGTCGCGCTCGCGGTCACGGCCGTCACGGCGGTGGCCTTCCTGGGCGATCGCCTTGAGCAAGGCTTGAAGCGCGATGCCGCTGCGCTGATTGGGGGCGATTTGGTGCTGGGCCAGGACAAGCCCACGCCGGAGGTCTGGCGCCAGCGCGCCAGCCAAAACGGATTGGTGGCCTCCCACACCACCAGCTTTCCCAGCATGGCCCGTGCCGACGACGCCCATGGCGGCGGCAGCCGCTTGGTGGCTGTGAAAGCGGTGGATGAGGCTTACCCCTTGCGCGGCCACGTCCAGCTGCAAGGCGGCCAGCGTGCCGGCGCACCCCAAGCGGGCACTGTGTGGGTGGATGTGGCGGTGCTGGACTCCCTCAGCCTCAAGCTGGGCGACACCTTGTGGCTGGGCGAAGCCCCGCTGCGCATTGCCGGCGTGATTGACAACGAGCCTGACCGTGGTGCCGGCTTCATGGCCTTTGCCCCTCGCGTGATGCTGGCCCAGGCCGACTTGGCCGCCACACAGCTCATCCAGCCCAGCAGCCGCGTCACCTACCGCATGGCGGTGGTCGGTCAGGGCCCGGCCCTGCAGGCCTTGAAGACCGACCTCGACGCGGCCATCAACAAAGGTCAGTTGCGCGGCGCAAGGCTAGAAACATTGGAAGGTGGCCGACCTGAGCTGAGTCAAACCTTGGACCGTGGCCAGCGCTTTCTGAGCCTGGTGGCCTTGCTGGCGGCGCTACTCAGCGCCGTGGCGGTGGCCTTGGCCGCCCGCGACTTTGCCCAGCGCCATCTCGACGAGTGCGCGCTGCTGCGCGTGCTGGGCCTGACCCGTGCCCGTGTGGCTGCTGCTTACGCGCTGGAGTTTTTGATCGTCGGTCTGGGCGCCACCTTGCTGGGCCTGTTGGGCGGGCTGGCCGTGCAGGCTCTGCTGTTCGAGTTGCTGCAAGGCCTGGTGGCCGCCGATGTGCCTGCGCCGGGTTGGATGCCCTACGCATTGGGCCTGGGTTTAGGGGCGTGCTTGCTGGTGGCCTTTGGCCTGCCGCCGGTGCTGCGCTTGGCCCAAGTGCCGCCGCTGCGCGTACTGCGGCGCGATCTGGCCGGTGCCGTGGTCGGCGGCTGGTGGGTGGCCTTGCTGGGGCTGGGCGGTTTTGCCGGCTTGTTGATGCTGGTGGCGCGTGACGTCACTTTGGGTGCCATCACCCTGGTCGGCTTTGCCGTGGCGGCCATGGTGCTGGGGGGCTTGGCCTGGGGTGCGGTGCTGTTGCTCAAGCGCAGCGTGGGCAGCGGCGCGCCGGTGTGGCTGCGCTTGGCCACGCAGCAGCTGGCTTCACGCCCGGCCATGGCCGTGGCGCAGGTGGCGGCCTTGGGCCTCGGCCTGTTGGCGCTGGCCATTTTGGTGATGGTGCGCACCGACTTGCTCGACAGTTGGCGCGCCGCCACGCCCGAAAAGGGGCCGGACCGCTTCGTTATCAACGTGCTACCCGAGCAGGGTGAGCCCTTCAAAGCCAAGCTGGCCGAGGCGGGCGTCCAGCCCACCGATTGGCACCCGATGTTCCGTGGCCGCTTGGTGAGCATCAACGGCGAGCCGGTGGCCGGGAAGACTTTCGCCACTGCACGGGCTGAACGCTTGGTCGAGCGCGAGTTCAACCTGAGTTACACCGCCACCAGCCCCGACCACAACCAGACTGTTGGCGGTCAGTGGTCAGGGCAAGGCTTGAGTGTGGAGGAGGGCCTGGCTCAAGAGCTGGGCCTGAAGCTCGGGGATGAGATGGGCTTTGATGTGGCGGGCACCGTGCAGACGCAGCGCATCACCCACCTGCGCAAGGTCGACTGGAGCTCGATGCGTGTCAACTTCTTTGTCATCTTCCAGCAGGCGCAGATGGACGTGCCCAGCACCTGGATTGCCACCTACCGCGCACCAGCCGATGCCACGCTGGACCGCCGCTTGAGTGCAGCCTTCCCCAACATCACCTTGGTCAACGTGGCCGCCCAGATCGCCCAAGTGCAACGCGTGCTAGGTCAGGTGGCCGATGCGGTGCAGCTGCTGTTCGGATTCACCTTGGCCGCCGGCTTGGTGGTGCTGGTCAGCAGCGTGACCGCCAGCCGCGAAGCGCGGCAACGCGAGACCGCGCTGATGCGTGCCATGGGGGCCGACCAGCGCCTGCTGGCGCGCATGCAGCGGGCCGAGTTGTTGGGCGTGGGCGCACTGGCAGGCGTGCTGGCCGGCGCACTGGCGTTGGGGGTGGGCGCACTGCTGGCCCACGAGGTGTTCGATTTCGCCTGGACACCGCAACCCTGGGTGCCGCTGGGCAGCTTGGCCGCAGGCGCTTTGCTGGCTTGGGCAGCAGGCTGGTGGGGCTTACGCGGCGTGCTGCGCCGCCCCGTGGTGCAGACCTTGCGCCAGGCCAGCGCGGAGTAGCGCGCAGCGGCACAGGCGTCGGTCAGAAGGTCTCCCAATCGGCGTCGCCCGCTGGGGTGGTCGGCGCCGGGTTGGGCTTTGCCACTGCCGGTGCCGGGGTTGCTGCCGCAGGCTTGGTGCGTGGCGCCGACGTTGGGCTCGATGGCCGCTTGGCCGCGGCGGGCTTGTGCACAGGCCGTGGCGCGGCAGCGGCCGTTGAAGCACCCAAACCGGCCTCGGTCTTGAAAAAGGCCACTGCCTGGACCAAGCGGCGCGCCTGGTCGCGCAGGCTCTCTGCCGCTGCAGCGCTTTGTTCCACCAGGGCGGCGTTCTGCTGGGTCATTTGGTCCAGCTGCACCACCGACACATTCACCTGACCGATGCCGCTGCTTTGCTCGGCCGCGGCGGTGCTGATCTCGCCCATGATGTCGGCCACGCGCTTCACGCCGCTCACGATCTCATCCATCGCGAGGCCGGCCTCTTTCACCTGGGTGGAGCCGGCTTGCACGCGCTCCACGCTGGCGCCAATCAGGGTTTTGATCTCCTTGGCCGCGGTCGCGCTGCGTTGCGCCAGGCTGCGCACTTCGGCCGCCACCACCGCAAAGCCGCGCCCTTGCTCGCCTGCGCGCGCCGCTTCCACGGCGGCGTTCAGCGCCAGGATGTTGGTCTGGAAGGCAATGCCGTCGATGGTGCCGATGA
>CAZAIR010000209.1:0-5564 GCA_964485225.1 uncultured Burkholderiaceae bacterium | reverse complement strand
GGCGGGCTGATCGACATGTCGTTGTCGTTCAGCACGACGAGCAGGTCGGCGTTGACGCCGGCGTGGCTGACGCCGGCGTTGTTCAGCGCCTCGAAGGCCATGCCGGCGCTCATCGCGCCGTCGCCGATGACGGCGATCGCCTTGCGCTCCTCGCCCTTGAGGCGGGCGCCGATGGCCATGCCGAGTGCGGCGCTGATGCTGGTGCTGCTGTGGGCGGTGCCGAAGGTGTCGTACTCGCTCTCGTCGCGGCGCGGGAAGCCGCTGATGCCGCCGGCTTGTCGCAAACTGGCCATCTGGTCGCGCCGGCCGGTGAGGATCTTGTGCGGGTAGGTTTGGTGGCCAACGTCCCACACGATGCGGTCGCGCGGGGTGTCGAACACCGTGTGCAGGGCGATCGTCAGCTCCACGGTGCCGAGGTTGCTCGACAAGTGGCCGCCGGTTTTCGACACCGAATGGAGCACGTGCTGGCGCAGTTCGCCAGCCAGTTGGTGCAGTTGCGCGCGGCTCAGGCGCCGCAGATCGGCGGGGCAATCGATGGTGGGGAGCAGGGCTTGCATCAGTTGTCTCGGGAAACGACTTTGAACGCCAGGTCGCGCAGGCGCTGGCCGCACAGTTCAGGGGCGCTGTCGATGGCCGCCAAGGCCTCATCGCGCAGGCGGGCCGCGTAACGTTTGGACGCTTCAAGCCCCAGCACGCTGACGTAGGTGGGTTTGTTCGCCTCTTGGTCTTTGCCGGCGGTCTTGCCCAGCTTGGTCGAGTCCTGGGTCACATCCAGAATGTCGTCGACCACCTGGAAGGCCAGGCCCAAGGCGTCGCCGTAACGCTGCAGGGCGGCGGTGGCGGCGGTGCTGGGCTGCCCGCAGGCGGCACCCATCATCACGCTGGCCTGCAACAGCAGGCCGGTTTTGCGGCGGTGCATGTCGCGCAGGCGGTGCTCGTCCAGCGTCTGGCCCACGGCAGCAAGGTCGATCGCCTGGCCACCAGCCATGCCGCTGTGGCCGCTGGCGCGCGCCAGCAGGCGGCACAGCTTGGCTTGCAAATCAGGGTTGATGCCGTCGTCGGGCGTGAGCACTTCAAAAGCCAGGGCTTGCATGGCGTCCCCGGCCAGCATGGCCTGCGCTTCGCCATAAGCCACGTGCACCGTCGGCTTGCCGCGGCGCAGCACGTCGTTGTCCATGCACGGCATGTCGTCGTGCACCAGGGAGTAGGCGTGGATCAACTCGATCGCCACGGCAGCACGGTCGGCAGCGGCTACTTGGCCTCTCACGGCTTCACAGGCTGCCCAAACCAGCAGCGGGCGCAAGCGCTTGCCGCCGTCCAGCACGGCATAGCGCATGGCATCGCCCAAGCCGGCCGGCGCATCGGGTGGCACCCACAGGTCGAGCAGCGACTCGCAGCGCGCCACCAAATCGGCGGACCACGCATCAAAGCCGCCGCAGATGGCGCTGTCGTTTTCGATTGGCACTGCGTTCATCAGCCCTCCCAGGCCTTCAGGGTGCCGTCTTCCAGCACCTTCACTTGTTGCTCGACTGCCTGCAACTGGTCCCGGCACAGGGTCAACAGCGCTGTACCGCGCTTGTAACCGGCCAAAAGCTGGTCCAGCGGCACCGTGCCCGCCTCCATCACGGCCACCAGCTGCTCCAACTCGGCCAGCGCTTCCTCGTAGGTCGGCGCGGCGCTTGCTTTGGTGGTTTTGGCCATGGGAAACGGAGTCGGAAACAAGCGCGGGATTGTAGGCGCCGGCCCCAGGGGGAAGCCCTGTAGCAACCGGTAAGGGTCTCCAAACGGCGACAGTGTGTGGGCCACCGGTTGGCATCCTCGTTGGGCGGTGTACCCGACAGGGATTGGGGGAAGCCCATCACTGGCTAGAATCGCGCCCCCTGGGCCCGGCCATCGCCGGGCTTTTTGACGTGTTACCTGCCCATCCATGCAGGTGCCGCGCGTGTCTTGGAGGAACTCTTGGATCATGTCGGATCTGAGTCTTGCCGTCGGGGCGCTTGAAAGCAGCAGCCGCACGACGCAGCTCCCCGTTTCTGCTTACTTTGACCAGGCGCTGTACGAGCGCGAGCAGGAGCGCATCATCCGACCTGGCCCCCGGTACGTGGGCCATGCGCTGGCGGTGCCCGAGCGGGGCGACTACTTTGCGCTAGCCCAAGAAGCCGAGGGGCGCGCCTTGGTGCGCGGACCAGACGGCATCCAGCTGCTGTCCAACGTTTGCCGCCACCGCCAGGCTCTGATGCTGCAGGGCCGGGGTAATGCCGGCAGCAACATCGTGTGCCCGCTGCACCGCTGGACTTACGGGCTGGACGGGCAGTTGCTGGGCGCGCCGCATTTCGAGCAAGACCCCTGCTTGCACTTGAACCGCTGGAATTTGCGCACCTGGAACGGCTTGCTGTTCGAGGACAACGGTCGCGATGTGGCCGCCGATTTGGCCGGCCTACAAGTGGCGCAGGACCTGGATTTCAGCGGCTACGTGCTTGACAGCGTCAAGGTGCACGAGTGCAACTACAACTGGAAGACCTTCATCGAGGTCTATCTGGAGGATTACCACGTTGGGCCGTTTCATCCGGGCCTCGGGCAATTCGTGAGCTGCCACGACTTGGCTTGGCAGTGGGGGGACCACTTCTCGGTGCAAACGGTGGGCGTGAACAACGCTTTGGCCAGACCGGGCAGCAAGGTTTACCAGCGCTGGCACGACGCCGTGCTGCGCTACCGTGGTGGGCAGCCGCCCAAGCAGGGCTCGATCTGGCTCACCTACTACCCGACGCTGATGGTGGAGTGGTATCCGCACGTGCTGGTGGTGTCGCACTTGATCCCGCGTGGACCCCAGCACACCACCAACGTGGTGGAGTTCTTCTACCCCGAGGAGATTGCGGCGTTCGAGCGCGAGTTCGTCGAGGCTCAGCAGGCTGCCTACATGGAAACCTGCGCCGAAGATGACGAGATCGCGGAGCGGATGGACGCCGGCCGGCGCGCTTTGCAATTGCGGGGCGATAGCGAGGTGGGGCCCTACCAGAGTCCCATGGAAGACGGGATGGAGCATTTCCACCGGTGGTACCGCGCGCAGATGGCGCGTTGATCTGCCCTAACCAGCGCCCACGCTGACGCGTTCAGGGCGCTTTTTTTCGCATGCCTGCTCCGCTGTTGATGCTTCTGGCCACGCTGCTGTTCGCAGTGATGGGTCTGTGCGTGAAGTTGGCCAGCAGCACCTTCTCGGCAGGCGAGATCGTGATGGTGCGTGGTGCGGTGGGGGTGCTGCTGCTGTGGGGCTTGAGCCGCTGGCGACGCGTGCCTTTGGCCACCCCGGTACCTGGCATGCACTTCTGGCGCGGCTTGGTCGGCGTGATGGCCCTGTGTCTGTGGTTCTGGGCTATCGGGGGGCTGCCCTTGGCCACGGCCATGACCTTCAACTACATGAGTGCCATCTGGATGGCCGTGTTTTTGATGGGAGGGGCCGTTTTGGTGGGCAGCAAATCGGTCGACCCGCGCCTGATCGCCACGGTGCTGACCGGCTTTGCCGGCGTCGCCTTGGTGTTGCAACCCACCCTCCATGCCAATCAGTTGCCGTGGGCGCTGGCAGGCTTGAGTTCGGGCGTGTTGTCGGCCATGGCCTACATGCAGGTAACCGCCCTGGGCCGTGCTGGCGAGCCCGAACTGCGCGTGGTTTTCTACTTCAGCCTGGCCAGCTTGGTGGCCGGCGCCTTGGTGGCCGCCGTCACCCACAGCAGTGGCAACCTGCTGAGCCCAGGTTGGCGGGGCGCGGGTTTGCTGCTGGCGGTGGGCATCACGGCCAGCTTGGCCCAGGTGTGCATGACGGCGGCCTACGCCCGCGGCAAGATGCTGGTCAACGCCAGCCTGAACTACTCGGGCATCGCCTTCTCGGCCCTGTTCGGCTGGCTGGCGTTTGGCGAGCGGCCGGACTGGTTGGCAGTGGCGGGCATCGTGTTGATCGTGATGGCCGGCTTGTCGGCCACTTTGCTGCGCACCCGGCAGCACAAAGATTTGCCTGGAGACACCCACGAATGAGCACGCCCCTGATCACCGTCGACGCTTTGCACCACGCCTTGAGCGGCCCCACGCCGCCCTTGTTGCTCGATGTGCGCTTCGACCTCACCGACCCGCAGGCCGGCGCGCGGGCATTCGCCCAAGGCCATGTGGCGGGTGCGCACTACCTGCACCTGGACGCCTGCTGCGGCCCCAAGCAGGGTGCTGACGGCGCTTTCCAGGGGCGGCACCCCTTGCCAACACGGGCTGCGTTCGCGGCCACTTTGGCGGCTTTGGGCTGGCAGCGCGGCCGCGCGGTGGTGGTGATGGACGCCAGCGGCGGCATGTTCGCGGCCCGGGTGTGGTGGATGCTGCGCTGGCTGGGCGAGAGCACGGTGCAGGTGCTGGACGGCGGGCTGCCGGCGTGGCTGGCAGCGGGTTTGCCGCTCACCACGGCGCCGAGCATGGCCGTGCCAGTGCCGCCGCCGGCCCAACTGGCCGCGCCGCTGACGCGCCAGATCGACGCCGCCACCTTGTTGGCGCGCTTGGGCCGCGTGAAGCTGTTCGATGCCCGCGCCCCCGAGCGTTTCCGGGGTGAAGTAGAGCCACTGGATGCCGTCGCCGGCCACATCCCCGGCGCGCTGAACCGCCCTTTTGCGCAGAACTTACAAGCCGATGGCCGCTTTTTGCCAGCCGATGCGCTGCGCGCAGCCTGGGAGCCGCTGTTGGCGGGTGCGGGCGACAGCGTGCACCAATGCGGCTCGGGCGTGACCGCCTGCCACAACCTGTTGGCCCTGGCCGTGGCCGGTTTGGCCGATGGGGCGCTGTACCCCGGCTCCTGGAGCGAGTGGTCGGCGGCGCCTGAGCGTCCTGTGGCGCGTGCATAAGACGCGGTCTTGATCCAGCGCATAGACGCCGCTGGCGACAGCGCGCAGCATCGGGCCTCCACTTCAGGAGACCTGCATGTACCAACGCATCTTGGTGCCGACCGACGGCTCTGAGCTCAGTGCCCGCGCCGCGCAAACCGCGACGCAGCTGGCCCAACGCTTGGGCGCCAGCCTGAGCGTGGTGGCCGTCACCGACCCGTACCCCTACAGCCCGCTGGCTGAGACCGCGCCGATCGACCCTCAGGCTTACTTGGACGCCATGCAGCGCATGGCCCAGCAGCGCCTGACGAGCGTGAAGCAACTGGCGCAGGCTGCCGGTGTGGCTTGCGACACCTACACGTTGGAGTCACCCCAGCCGTGGCGTGGCATCGTGGACATGGCCGAGCAGGTGCAGGCCGATCTGGTTGTGATGGCCAGCCACGGGCGGCGCGGCGTCTCGGCGCTCATTCTGGGCAGCGAGACGCAGAAGGTGCTGACCCACTGCACCGTGCCGGTGCTGGTGGTGCGCTGAGCTGTTTGCCCCCGACGGCCCTCAGTGTGAGTGGCCGAAGGCGGCCAACACCGTCAGGCCCAAGCCCAGGCTGATCCAGGTGAGCTGCTGCAGCGTCTCGCGGATGGGCAGCCGGCGCTGCATCTGTGGGATCAGGTCGGCCACCGCCACGTAGATGAAGCTCGACGAGGCCACCACCATCA
>CAZAIR010000208.1:0-5570 GCA_964485225.1 uncultured Burkholderiaceae bacterium | reverse complement strand
GCAACCAGAGGGCGATGGCTGCACTGGCCGATGGATCGCCCAATGTTTCCTCCAGCGCCACCAAATCGCGCACGGCCAGCCGTGTGTCGGGGCCGCCGGCGCGAACCCGGGCTGCCGCCTCGTCCCGTGCTGCGCGCAGGTCCAGCATGGCGGAGGGGTACACCTCGGCCAGCGCGCGCCAGTCGGACAGTGCGAAGGACAGGCGGACCCCGCTGTGGGCCGGGTCAATGCGCAGCGCATTGGCGTGGTACCAGCGGTGGTATGCCGCGGCTTGGGCGAAGCGGCGGGCGGCCATGTCCGCGCGGGCTTGTTTCCGCAGGTCCGAGAGGTCGGGCTGGTCCGGCGGTGTCCATACCGGCGGTGTCGCGAGGAGCGGTATGGCAGCGCCGAATCGGCCGAAGGGCGGGGCCGTGCCCTCCAAGGCCGCCAAGGTGGCAGTCAGGGCCGCATCAGGGCCCAGCAGCTTGCGAAACTCTGCCACCAAGGCTTGCGCGCGTTCACGTTCGCCGCCTTTGACAAGGGCTGCCACAGTGGGCGCTGCATCCTTGTCAACGCGTTCTTGTGCGCTGCGCAGGCGGTCTTCCGCGCTCTGGTTGGGAAGCGCATATCGCGCTTGGGTCCACGTCTCCAAAGAGCTTCGCGCATCGCGCATCAACTCGTCAGGGTCGATGTAGGGCAGCGCGAGCGCTGATTGGTCGGCCGCCAGCAGAGCGGGCAGGGCCAACTGCGCCATGGCGCGTGCGTCGGCAGGCCGGCGCTGGTGCAGCCAAGCAAAGGTGTCTGCAGTGACGCGTGGATCACCCAACACACCGTCGATGGCTGTCAGGTCCCTCATGGCCCCGTGCAGCCCATAGCCGCCGGCACGCACCTTGGTGGCGGCGCGGTCGCGGGCGTCGCGCAGGTCGGCCAGGGCGGGGGGGTACTTCTCCGCCACGACACGCCAATAGGCCAGCGCGAACGAGAGCCGCACACCGCCTTGGCCCGGATAGCCCCGGCTGTGGTCGTGGTACCACCGATGGAAGCCGGCCGCACTGGCCCAGTCACCCTTCATGAGGGCCTCCTTGGCCTTGTCAAACATGGCATTGACGTCGGCTTCCGACGGCGTGACCCACGGCGTCGGTTGGGCCACGGCAAGGCCGCTGCAAAGCAGCAAGGCAATCAGGCTGTGCAGGCTTTTGCGCTGGATGGTCTTTTTGATCATGAACACTCCCTTGCGGCGCCGCTGAAGGGCAGCGGTCGCGCGGCATTCTGTTCGAGCGGTCGGCGGGGCTTTCCCCCAAGTTGGGCGGCTTCAGGCAAGCGCAAACCACTCACCGCGCCAAGGGGCTGCCCGCCTTCCACGCTGCATCCGTGCTGCGCTGGAACGCCACTAGCGGCCCGGGTTCGGTGGCCCAGCGCAGGGGCTGCACAAAGTCGGCGCCGTAGACCTCGAAGCGGCGCAGCACCTTGCCCTCGGCCGCGGCTTCGCGGGCCACCAGCAGTTGTGCGCCTTCTTTGGCCGGCGCCCAGCCGGCGAACTCGGCCAGGCCCAGGCCGGGCACGGCGGCGCTGGGGGGCAGGACTTGCACCGTGCCATCACGGCCAAGGCGCCAGAGTTCGGTCCAGCCGTCCAGGGGCTGCACGGCGAGCACGAGCGAGCGGCCATCGGGGCTGAGGCGGGCGCTTGCTGGGTGCACCCAGGCGTGGGTACAGCGTTGCACGGTGTCCTGCCAGCGGCCTTGCGCGTCAGGGTGCTGCCAGCGCAGGCAGGTTTCGCCAGGGGTGGCGCCAGCGCTCAAGGTCATTTGGCTTTGCCCCAAACGCTGTTCGCGCAGGGCAGGGCGGGCGGCCCAGCGCACCGGGCCCAGGCGCAGCGCGGCTTCGCGCAAGGCGGGGGCGTCGTCGTCGGCCAGTTCGGCGGGCAGGAGCTGGGTCCATGCGGCCAGGGCTTGGTTGGCGGGGGTGGCGGCGTCGGCGGCGCGTTGGGCGAAGGCTTGGCTGCTGAGCACGCCGACGCGGCGCAGCAGCAGGCGGTTGCGCAGGGGGCCGGGCAGCTCGGTCAGGTTGATGCCGTCCAGCGCTTGGGCGCGGGCGGCGTGCACCGCCGCCCACTGGTGGGCCGGGGTGTCGGCGCTCAGGCACTCGGGGCGGGTCATGGCCAGGGCGGCGCGGGCTTGTTGGTCGGGGCGGGCCGCGGGGTGGCCGCGCAGCAGGCGGGCGGGTTCGGGGTTGGCGCACAGGCGCTGGCTGCCATCGGCCAGGGGCACGGGGCGCAGGGGGTAGCCGTAGCGGGCGGCCACTTCGGCCTGTGCGGCGGCTTGGGTTTGCTGGGCGGGCAGGGTGGCGGCTTGGGTGCGCTCGGCCAGGCGTTCATTCACCTCCACCAGCGCGTCCAGCAGCTCGGCGCCGGCGGGGCCGGTGAGCCAGTCGGCCGGAGCGCGTTCGATCACGGCGGCGGCCAAGCCCAGGCCCAGCGCTTCGGCGCCGGGTTGGCGGCGCACCAGGCGCAGCTGGGCGCTGAGCTCGGGCAGCGCGGTGGCGCCTTCGGGCAGGGGCAGCAGGCGATCGGCGCGCACGAAGCCGCCGCGCTCGCGGCGGTGGTCCCACACCTGCAGCCAGTCGCCCTGGGTGCCGCGCACCTCCAGCGCTTCACCGCGGGTGAGCGGGGTGAGCAGGGGCGCGGCGTCCTTGGGCGCGGCGCGCAGGGCGCTGCCGTCTTGCAGCACCAGGGCCGAGGCGGCGTGGGCGGGCTGTGGCAGCAGCAAGGCCAGGGCGATGGCGGCGCTGGCGGCCAGGGCCACGGCGGTGGCTTGAGACAGGACTGAACGCAGTGGGGCAGACATGGATCACTCCTCTTCGTTCGCTTGCACGGCGGCCGGGGCGGCCGGGGTGTCCAGCGGGCCGCCCATCAGGCTGCCGGCGATGCCGGGGGGCGCCACGATGACGCGCACCTTGTCGCTGAGCTTGTCGGCCAGGGTCTTTTGCACCAGCAGCGGGTGCTTGGTGATGAGGCGGCCTTCGCGCTCCATCTGCACGGCGTTGACCTTGCCGATTTCGGCGATGCGGTAGGCCTCGGCGTCGGCCAGCTTTTTGCGCGCCTTGGCCTCGCCCTCGGCCTCGATCTGGCGGGCTTGTGCCGCGCCTTCGGCGAGCTTGACGCGCGACTGGCGCTCGGCCTCGGCTTCGAGTTGGCGCTGCTCGATCTGGCGCTGCTTGAAGGGCAGCACGTGCTTCATGGCTTCTTCTTGGCCCTTGGCCTGGATGAGCTGCTCGCGGGCGGCGGCCTCGGCGGCGATCTCGCGGTTACGGCGCTCGGTGTTGGCGTTGATCTCGGCCTCTTGGCTTTGCTTGGCGCGCAGCTCCAGGGTGAAGCGCATCTTGTCGGCGGCCAGGCCTTCGGCCAGCAGCGCGTCCATGCCCTTGCGGTAGTCGGCCGGCAGGTCCACGGCACCGAAGTTCAGGCCCTTGAGCACGATGCCGTCGGCGGCCAGCTGGGTGCGCAGCTCGGCCTCGACGCGGCGCTGGATCTCGGCGCGCTGGCTGCTGAACAGCTCGCGCACCGTGTGCTGCGCCACGTGCTTGTAGAGGATGGAGGCCAGCGCGGGCTCGACGAGTTCGGCGTCGATGCGCTCGGGCAGCTTGCGGGCCAGCATGGGCAGCTGCTTGGGGTCCAGCCCCAGGCGCAGGCTCACCTCCAAGCCCACCGAGAGGCCTTCCACGGTTTGCAGGGCTTGCGCGCTGTCGGCGCGCTTCAGGCCTTGGGCCTGCAGCACCCAGTCGCGGACCGGCAGCAGGCGGGCTTCGTGCACGCCGGGCAGCACCCAGGCGCGGCCTTCATCCAGCACGCCGACGCCGCCCGTCCACGTGTTCGTGCGCACCAGCTGCTGGCCGCGGGGGATGGTTTGCGTTTGCTGGCTCAACCACCAAGCGCCACCGCCCAGCGCGGCCACGGCGGCCAGGGGCAGCAGGGCGCGGCGCAGGGGCGGCAGGGTGTGGCGGGCCAGGCCCTCGGCGGCGTCCAGCAGGCGTTGGCCGGTGGTCGGGGCGGTGGGGATCGGGGCGGCGGCGGTGTCGTTCAGGGTGTCCATCGAGAGGCTCCTTCAGGGTGGGTGGTCGATGGGTCTCACTGTCCGGCCGACCCCCCGGAGCGCGCCAGGGCGCCGCGGGGTGGGAGTGGGGCGTGGCGCGGAAGAAAGCTTCCGCGCGGGGTGCCTGGGCGCGGTGCGACGATCTCGCCGTGAGCACGCCCATGAACGCCCCCACCCTGCGCATCGCCGTCGTCGAAGACGACCCTCCCACCAGCGAGCAACTCGTGCGCTGGCTGCGCGCGGCGCTGCCGCAGGCGCAGATCGACGCGCACTTCGACCGCGACAGCGCCGAAGCCGCCTTGCAACACGAGCGCTACGACCTCGTCACGCTGGACCTGGAGCTGGGCCGCGAGCGGCACGCGGGCATCGCCTTGATCAACGGGCTGAACAAGCGCGGGCTGGGCACGCCAGTGTTGGTGGTCAGCGCCATGCCGGCGGCGGTGTACCGCTCCATCATGAAGGCGCTCGACGCCTGGGATTACTTGCAAAAGACGCAGTTCGACGAGGCCGAGTTCATTGACACCGTGCTGGCCCTGATCCGCCAAACGCGCCAGGCTGCCGCACCAGCGCGCGACGACGCGCCCACGCTGGATCCGCTGTGGCAGCGCACACCGCTGTGGCGCGGCCAGAAGCTGAATCTGCCGCTGACGGCGCAACGCATCCTGGCCACGCTGCTGGAGCACCGCGGCGAGGTGGTGGCCTACGAGACCCTGTTCGACGCGGTCAAGAGCGGCCGCAGCCGCGACAACGTGCGCAAGCACATCGCCACCATCCGCGACGCGCTTCGCGAGGTGGACCCGGCCTTCGACGGCATCGAGAGCGTGCCCATGCGGGGCTTTCGCTGGTCGGCGCGGTGAACCGCTTCAACCAACACCTGCCTCGGCTGCCGGGCTTGCCGCTGGCAGCGTTTCGGCGACGCGCGCTGCTGCGGGCTGTGTTCTTGCTGCTGCTGGCCGGCAGCGCGTTCTTGGTGCTGCAGCTGCTGACCGACGAGCGCCAGCGCCTGCAGCGCGCCTACGAGGCCGGCTTTCGCGGGCAGCTGGACGTGCTGGCCGAGCGCCTGCGCCACCCCAGCGGCCAACTGGCCCTGCGCAACGCCGACCGGCCGGCAGACACGGCGCAGGGCAGCGTGCCGCTGCGGCTGCCCTTCGGCGCCATCGACTTCGACGACCCGGCCAAGGCCGAGCGCGCGGTGGAGATGAGCGGCTGCGCCCAGCGCCACGCCGACGGCAGCGAGGCCTGCATTGCCGTGGGCCAGCGCGCCAGCGCTGGGGCCTTTGTGTACGCCGTGGTGCGCCTGCAAGCCGGGCCCTTGCTGGGCCGCGCGCCCGGGCAAACCGCCTTGGACGAGGTGCACCGCGCCCAGGTGCTGCTGACCCACGCCGGCCAGCGGCAGCGCTGGCTGGCGCCGCTGGAGCTGCTGAGCGAGCGCCGCGGCCAGCTGGCGGGCTTTGCCACGGATGGGGATGAGCTGGACCCCCGTGCCCGGCCCGACCGCGACTT
>CAZAIR010000207.1:0-5621 GCA_964485225.1 uncultured Burkholderiaceae bacterium | reverse complement strand
CGCCCTGGGCGATCAGGCAGCCGTTGACCAGCACGTCCATCGGCTCGCCGGCCAGGGCGTCCAGCTCCACCACCGAGCCTTGGGCCAACTGCAAGATGTTCTTGATGGGGATGCGTGTGCGCCCCAGCTCCACGGTGAGTTGCACCGGGATGTCCAAGATCATGTTGAAGTCGTTGCCCGTGGTGGGCATCGTGGTGGGCGCGAAGTTGGTGAACGACGCGGGTGCCACCTGTTCGGCCACCTGCGGCGCTTCTTCCACCACGGCGGTGTCGCCACCACCACCGCTGGCGCCGCTGGATTCGGCCAGGGCCGCCGCCCACTCGGCCGCGAGGGCGTCTTGGTCGTCTGTGCTGGGTTCGTCAGGCGTCATTGCGGGCTCCCAGCCAACCGGCATCAGGCCCGGTCAGCATCTCGTGAATCTTCAAGGCGTACTTGCCGTCGCTGGTGCCGTAGTGGCAGTCGAACACCGGCACTCCATCGACCTTGGCCTTAATGAGCGGCAGCAGGTCCAGCTCGATGAAGTCACCGGGCTTGAAGGACAGCAACTGCTCGACCGTGGCCGGTGCCGTGCCCAGCTCGCCCACCAACTCCACGTTGGCGGCTTGGATCTGCGTTTTCAGCAGGTTGATCCAGCGGCGGTCGGGCTCGGTACTGTCGCCTTGCGTGGTGCTGTACAGCACGTCGCGGATGGGCTCCAGCGTGGCGTAGGGAATGCAAAAGTAAATCGTGCCGGTGGTTTCGCCCACTTCCAGCGTGAACGAGCAGCTGACCACGATTTCCGACGGCGTGGCCACCGTTGCAAACTGCGGCTGCATCTCGCTGCGCTGGTACTCCAACTCCAGCGGGTAGATGCCCTTCCAGGCCTTTTGGTACTCGGCCGTGATGACCTCGATCAGGCGGTAGATCACGCGCTGCTCGGTGGGCGAGAAATCGCGCCCTTCGATGCGCGCATGGAACTTGCCCTGGCCGCCATACAGCGCGTCGATCACAGCAAACACCAGCGTGGGGTCGCACACCACCAGCCCCGCGCCGCGCAGCGGCTTGACCTGCATGATGTTGAAGTTCGTGGGCACCACGATCTCGCGCAGGAAGTGGCTGTACTTGTGCACCTTGATGCCGCCAATCGCCACTTCAGGGCTCTTGCGGATGAAGTTGAACAGCCCCACGCGGATGTTGCGGGCAAAGCGCTCGTTGATGATTTCCATCGTGGGCATGCGCCCACGCACGATGCGCTCTTGGCTCTCGAGGCGGTACTCACGGATACCGCCCTCGGGAATCTCCTCCTGCTCCAGCTTCTGGCTCTCGCCGGTGATGCCCTGCAGCAGGGCATCGACTTCGTCTTGCGACAGGATTTGCTGATTCATGGCGCAGCCTTTTCGACCGGCAGCAGAGAGGCGTGATCAAGCGACCCCGGTGGAACCGGCTTTGCCGGGCCACACGGGGTGCCCCCTCGGGGGGAGGCGCGAAGCGCTTCGGGGGGGGCCATCACTGCACGATGAATTGAGAGAACAACACCTGGGTCACCGGGAGCACTTCGGCCTTCTTCTTTTTCTTCTTCTTTTTCACCGGCTTTTCTTCCTCGTCCGCAGCGGCGTCGGCGCTGGGTTCGGGTTCCAGCTCCACCTCAAAGCCCAGCGGGCGCACGGCCTCGGCCAGCACCTCTTGCTGCAGGCGTTCCTTGCCCTCTTTGCTCAGCATTTGCGCGGCGGTCTTGTGCGACAGCACCACCAGCACGCCCGAGCGGATGGCAGGCATGTAGCTCTTGATCAAGTCGGCGGTTTTCTGGTCGGTGACTTCCAGCGTCACGCCCACCTGCGCGAAGCGGTCGGCGTCCTTATCGGCCAGGTTGACGGTGAACGGGTCCATCGGCAGGTAGACGGGGGGCGTGCCGGGTTTGGGCTTTTCCACCGCCGCCGCTTTGGGGCTCGCTTCTTCTTCGTAGCCCTCTTCGCCTTCGGCCGGGGCCGCCTTCTTCTTGAGCAAGAAAACTGCGGCGCCAGCGCCAATCAGCACCACCACCAGCACGATGGCGATGATGAGCATCAGCTTCTTTTTGCCGCCCCCCTTGGGGGCAGCAGCTTCAGCGGCTGGGGCAGCGGTGGCCATGCAATCTCCAGAAAAGGCTGGCCCGATTATTTGGTGGCGCGCCGTTGCGCCATCGGCAGATCAGGCGGGTGAATCAGGCGTAAAGATCCAGCAAGTTTGCCCCCGCGCTGCCGATCGCGCGCGCGGAAGGGCTTGTGGAAAGCGGCGGGGCGGGCAGGAATCCACGGCGGCCATCGGCTGGCGCGTCGCCTTGCTGCCGCGCCTGGGCAAAGCCCCCTTGGCCGCCCATGGCCGCGCCGCCTTGCGCGCCGCTGTGCACGCTGGCGCTGCCCAGTTGCAAACCGTCGCGGGCCAGGGCTTGGGCCAGTTCGGGCAAGGCCGCTTGCAGTGCCTCGCGGGTGGCACTGTGTTCGGCGGCAAAGCGCACCTGGGCGGCGTTGTTGTCCAGCGCAATCCAGACCTGCACCGGCCCCATGTCCTTGGGGTTGAGTTGCAGCTGGGCTTCTTGCACGCCTTTACCCACCCACAGGCTGACTTGGGTGCCCAGCGCCTCGGCGAAGTCGGCCTGGCCGGGTGCTGGTGCCAGCGTGGCGGTGGCCACGCTGTTGGTGGCGCTCGGGCTGTTCCAGGTGCTGGCGCTGGCAGCCCATGCACCCATGGGGCCGGCGCCCATGCCAGCTTCACCCACCTCTGCACGTCGGCTGATGGTGGCATCGCCGGCCAACGCCTTGGCGCTGGCGTTCGCCGTGGCGGCGGCCAGCAGCAGGTTGGGTGCGGTTGTGGCTTCAGCGGTTGGTGTCAGCTGCGCGGCGGTGCTGGTGCCGGCATTGGCCTCGGCGGCCAAGGACGCTTCCGGCTTGACTTTGCTGGTTTTGTCCGTCGGCTTGGCCTTGGCGGTCTGGCTGCCCTCCAGCGTGCCAGCGCCTGCTTCTGCCGCATGGGCCTGACCGGCGGGCAGCGACAGGGGCACAGCCGCTGGGCGCAGGGCGGTGGCGGCGTCGTCACTGTCGCCCGGCTCGTTCAGCGCGGCGGGCAGGTTGCGGGCCATGGGCTTGTCCAGTGCCATGGCCAGTGGGGTGGCGGTGGCGGGCGTTGCGTCGCCTGCCGCGCTGGCCTCAGGGCTGTCAATGGTGGCGGCCGGCGCGCTGGAGGGCGGCGCATCGGGCGATGGCCCCTCGCCGTGGGTGGTGGCTTGCGGCTTGGCCTTGCCCGCGGCAGTGTCGGCCGGCTTGGGCTCGGCCTCGGCCTTCGCGGTGGGCTTGGCGCGGGTCATGCGGCGTTGCGCGGCGACAGGGTCAGCGGAGACTTCGGGGCTGGGTGACGTGGTGGCCGCGGCGGATGGGGGGCGGGCCGAGTCGCGCATCGGATCGCGTGAGGGCGCACGCCCAGGTGCAGGTGCCGGGGCCGCCTGGGCCTGTTGCATCAGCGCCGCAAAGCCGCCGGCGCCGCTGTGGGCGGGGTTGGCATTGCGCGGGGCGGCCAGCGGGGGCAGGGCGTTCAGCGCGGCGGTGGGGTCGGGGCGGGCGGCTTGCATGGGTGGGCTCTGGTCGGAGGTTCGGGGCGGCATCAGCGCAGGCGGTGTGCGCGCTGGGCAAACTCGTCGGTGGCTTTTTGCTCTTGGCGCTGGAGCTGTGCTTGGACTTCGGCCAGCCGCCGCTCGATGAGCTTGCGCACCGAGGCCGCGCGGGTTTCCTTTTCGGCCAGCGCGGCGCGGGCCGCCTGCAGGCGGGCCTCGAGCACGCCGGCCAGCTGGCCTTGCTGGTCGATGGCGTCAGTCAGTCGCGCGCCAAAGCCTTGGTAGGCCTGCAAGGTTTCGATCCCCGTGCCGCCGCTGCGGAAGGTGCTTTGCCAGCGTGTCTGGTACTCGTCTTGGTATTGGCTGAGGCTGGTAGCTTGGGCGCGTGCCGCTTGGGCGCGGGCCGTGGCTTGCTGCAGGGTCAGCAAGGCGGCGTCGCGCTCGCGCTCGGCCTGGGCCAGCACCAGTTGCAGGGTTTGGACGTTGGCGGCCGTGCTCATGCGGCCCCCAGCACGGCGCCCAGCTGGGCCACCGAGGCGCCGAGCGGCGCGGCGGTGTGCATGTCTTGCTGCAGCAGTTGGTTGATGTGCGGCATCAGGCGCACGGCGAGGTCGAGCTCGGGGTCGCTGCCGGCGGCGTAGGCGCCGAGTTGGATCAGGTCGCGCGCCTTGTTGAACTTGGCCATCAGTTGGCGCAGGCGGCGCGCTTGATCCACATGGGCTTGGGGCGTCACCGCTGTCATCACGCGGCTGATGCTGCGCTCGACGTCGATGGCCGGGTAGTGGCCGGCTTCGGCCAGCTCGCGGCTCAATACAAAGTGCCCGTCCAAGATGCCACGTGCGGCATCGGCGATGGGGTCTTGCTGGTCGTCGCCTTCGCTCAGCACGGTGTAGAACGCGGTGATGCTGCCGCCGCCGGCCACGCCGTTGCCGCTGCGCTCGACCAGCATGGGTAGCTTGGCGAAGCAGCTGGGCGGGTAGCCCTTGGTGGCGGGGGGCTCGCCGATGGCCAGGGCGATTTCGCGCTGCGCTTGGGCGTAGCGGGTCAGGCTGTCCATTAGCAGCAGCACGTGCTGGCCTTGGTCGCGGAAGTGCTCGGCAATGGCCGAGGCGTAAGCCGCGCCTTGCAGGCGCACCAGCGCCGGCGCGTCGGCCGGGGCGGCCACGACCACGCTGCGGGCCAGGCCTTCTTCTTCGAGGATGTCCTCGATGAACTCTTTCACCTCGCGGCCGCGCTCGCCGATCAGGCCGACCACGATCACATCGGCCTGCGTGTAGCGGGCCATCATGCCCAGCAGCACCGACTTGCCCACGCCGGTGCCGGCGAACAGGCCCAGGCGCTGGCCACGGCCCACGGTCAGCAGCGCGTTGATGGCGCGCACGCCGGTGTCCAGCGGGGTGCGCACCGGGTCGCGGTCCATCGCGTTGATCGGGCGGCGGGCCATGGGCGAGCGTTCAACGTGGTCCAGCGGGCCCTTGCGGTCCATCGGGTGGCCAAAAGCATCCACCACCCGGCCCAGCAAGCCCGCGCCCATGGGCAGGTGCAGGCCGCGGTCGGCGTCGCGGCGCCAGGGGTGGCGCGGCTCGCCCAGGCGCGGCGGGCGCGGAGGCGTGTTGCGGGCCCTCACGCGGGCGCCGTTGGCCAAGCCTTGCAGCTCGTCGGTGGGCATCAGGAAGGCGCGGTCGTTGCCAAAGCCCACCACCTCGGCGCGGGCGGCACGCTCACCCGGGCGGGCGTCGGGGCGCAAGATCTCGCACAGCGAGCCCACCGGCACGTTCACGCCGCTGGCCTCCAGCACCAGCCCGGCCACGCGGGTCAGCTTGCCCTCGGGCTCAAGGGGCAGGGGCTCGCTGGCGTGCAGCTGCAGGTCGGTGAAGAACTGCTGCCAGCGGGCGGTGCGCTCGGTGGGGGTCACGCGCCACCCCCGCCGCCGGGCCGCCCCAAGGCGGGGGTAGCCCCCTTGGGGGGTAGCGAAGGCCCGAAGGGACAAGCTTGGGGGCTCATGCGCCACCCCCGCCGCCGGGCCGCCCCAAGGCGGGGGTAGCCCCCTTGGGGGGTA
>CAZAIR010000206.1:0-5649 GCA_964485225.1 uncultured Burkholderiaceae bacterium | reverse complement strand
CGTGCCGGGGGTCGTGAAGTCACCCCGGTTCTTGCGCATGTCGTCGGCGCTTTGCTCGTCCACGTAGGCCAAGCCGGCTTCGGTCAGCGCCTCGGCGGCGCGGTACATGAAGTCGAAGTAGCTGCTGGCCTCGAACAGGTTGGTTTGGCCGTTGTGCTCCCAGCGCCAACCCAGCCACAGCACCATCTCCTTGATGGCTTCGACGTACTCCAACTCTTCCTTCTCGGGGTTGGTGTCGTCAAAGCGCAGGTGGCAGGCACCGCCGAAATCGCGCGCAAGTCCAAAGTTCAAGCAGATGCTCTTGGCATGCCCAATGTGCAGGTAGCCATTGGGCTCTGGGGGGAAGCGCGTGCGGATGGCTGCTGCGTCCAGCGGCGCTTGCGCGTGGGTGGCCGCGTCGCCGGGAAAGCCCGCGTAACGCCGCTCGGGCTGTTGCGAAGCCTGGGCCAAGTCGCGCTCGATTTGCGTGCGCAAGAAGTTGGCGGCGGGGGCAACGGCAGCGGGGGTGGTCATCGGGGGACTTCAGGGGCAAGAGAGGGGCGCGATTCTAGGGAGGCGACCGCGCGTCAGCCGGGTGGCAGGTGCGTGCACCCACCAAGAAAAACAGGCGCCCGCGGGCGCCTGTTCGCTGTTCAGCACACCACCGCAGGGGGTGGTGCCGTGCAACATCAGAAGTTGTGGCGGATGCCGACTTCCATGCCGCGCGAGGTGCCGCCGGCCACCGGGCGATCCGAACCCGAGGTGCTGGTGCCGTTGACGCTGAAGCGGGCTGCCTTGTTGTTGTTCACGCTGGCGAGCGTGGTGTACAGCGAGGTGCGCTTGCTCAGGCTGTGGTCGTAGCCCACGGCGTAGTAGGTGCTGTCACCAGCCGTCACCGCTTCAGCAGCGGCGTTGGCGCTGGCGCGACCGTACATGGCGAACACCTTGCCGGTGGCGCCAACCTTGGCCGAGCCGCCGACCAAGATCAGGTCTTGCTTGCGCGAACCGAACTTGTTGTCAACGTACAGGCCGTTCAGGGCGAAGTCGCCGAAGTCGTAGCTGGCGCCCAGGCTCATGCTCTTCAGCTTGTTGGCGGCGCCGAACTGGCCGTAGCCACCGGCCACGTGCAATTCCTTGGTGCGGTAGCCCAGACGGCCGGTGTACGCCTTGTCGGCGTTCACGCCTTCGCCGGCCGACACGTCAAACGTGCCGTACACGCCACCCATGTTGGGCAGGTGGTAGCCGACTTGGTTGTTGGCGCGGTTGGGGAAGGCGGTGCCCAGAGCGCTGCCCAGGCCGCTCAGCAGGCGGGTGTAGTCGAGCATGCCCGAGGCGGCGGTGCCGGACGGGTCGAAGTCTTCGATGGCCAGGCGCGAGGCGTACTTGTGACGGCCGACGCGCAGTTCACCGAAGTCACCGCTCAGGCTGACGGTGGTGCGACGCTGCCAGAAGGCGCTGCCGACGGTGGCGCCGGTGTCCACGCTGATGCCGGTTTCGAGCCAGAAGCTGGCCTTCAGACCGCCACCGAGGTCTTCGGTGCCACGGAAGCCCAGGCGGCTTTGTGCGCGGCCTTCGTTCTGAACCAGGCTGATGCTGTCTTGGCCTTTGATTTGGCGCAGGCCAACGTCCAAGATGCCGAAGGCGGTCACGTTCGATTGGGCCAGGGCGGCGCCAGACAAGGCCAACAGGCCAGCGGCGGCGATCAGGGTCTTCTTCATATGCAAACTCCAGTTACACAACGGGGCCGCCATCAGCGGCGGGCTGACCCGGATTCCATCACCGTTGTTTGACAAACGGATGGCATGGGGCTGTGTGCCGCGGCCATTTGTTGTACTTGCGCTACAAAGCCTTGAACCGTGCGGCATGAACGCGGCTGACCGTGATGCGTTCTGGCCGCGCGCGCAACTCCAGCAGCACTTGGCCATTCTCTTGACGGTGGGCGCGGAGCACCGCGTCGACTTGCACCACGGTGCTGCGGTGCACCTGCCAAAAGCGGTCGGGGTCGAGCTGGGGAAGCAGCTCTTTGAGCGCCACGCGCACCCAGTACTCTTTCTGTGCGGTGACGGCGCGCACGTACTTGTCGGCTGCTTCGAGGTAAAGCAGGTCGTCGACCGGTACCAACTCGATGGCCTCACCGACCGCCGCTTGCAAGTGGCGCAACCGGGGTTGTGGTTGAACGGCATGGGCTGCCAGCAAGCGCTGCAGCGCGATCAGGGGATCGGCCGGGCTGGCTTCAGTGCGGCCGCCCAGCTGCGCTTGAAGTCGCTGCACTGTTTGCGCCAAGCGGCTGCTCTGCACGGGCTTGAGCACGTAGTCCACCGCAGCGGCGTCGAAAGCCCGCAAGGCGTATTCGTCGTAGGCGGTCACGAACACCAGCAGGGGCAAGGGCCCGGCGTCGTCGGGCCAGTCTTCGCTCAGCGCGGTGGCGGCCTCCAGGCCGCTCATGCCGGGCATGCGGATGTCCAAGAACACCACTGTGGGGCGCAGGGCCAGGGCATGCTCGACGGCTGCCGCCCCGTGAGGCGCGATGCCGACCACTTCCAGCTCGGGCCAAGCGGCTTGCAACTCGGCGCTGAGCACTTCGGCGAGCAGAGGTTCGTCTTCGGCGATCAGGCAGGTCAGTCGCTTGAGGTTGGTCATGGCGTGGCCCTTAGGGGCAATGTCAGGGTGGCGCGGCAGCCATGGGGGGAAACAGCTTCGAGCCTGAAGCCGGCGGTGGGGCCGTATTGGGTGGCCAGACGTTCTCGCACTTGGCGCTGGCCGAATCCGGTGCTTTGGGAGGTCGGTGCAGCACCCAAGCCCACGCCGTCGTCTTCCACGGTCAGCACCAACTGCTGGTCGTTGCTGACATCGCGGTGGGCGCTGATGCGCAATGTGCCGCCGTCAATCGCAGGCTCCAGCCCATGCTGGATGGCGTTCTCGACCAAAGGCTGCAACAGCAAGGGCGGCACTTGCAAGGCCCCCAGGTCCTCAGGCAGCGCCAGCACCACCCGCAAGCGCGGACCCATGCGGCGTTGCATCAACTGGAGGTAATCGCGGACGCGTGCAAATTCGAGCGACAGGGGGTGCAGCGGCGTGCGGCTGGCTACCAAAGTGGCACGCAGGTAAGCGATCAGCTCATCCAACATGGTCTGGGCGTCATCGGGGCGCAGCTTGATCAGTGCGCGCAGGTGGGCCAGGGTGTTGAAGAGCATGTGCGGCTCCAGCTGGGCTTGCAGGGCCGTGAGCTGGGCTTGGGCCACGAGGCGTTCCTGGTCGGCGTGCGCCACCTCCAGGGCGTGCATGCGCTCCCGGCTGTAGAAGAAGAGGGTGGCTGCAGCCGACATCAACAAGGTGAAGCTGGCGCCGAACAGCACTTGGCGCGGGGTTCCTGCCAGCAAGAAGCGGGGCTCATGCCCCAGCAGTGCGGCTGCAATGGCGGTACCGGCTTCGTGCCCAATCAAGGCCCCCAAGAGCACGCAAGGCACCATCCAGCCCCAGCCCGGCCAATGGGCACGGAGCTTTGGGTTGTCGGGGTCGCTGCGCAAGAGCAAGCGGCAGACAGCACGCTGCAGCAAGCCGATGGCGGTGCCGATGCACAGGCTGATGAGCTGCGCGTAAAGCATGCCGATCCAGAAGTTCCGGCCGCGCATCAGGTAAATCAGCAGGCCCACCAGGGTTCCGACACCCAGGGTGGCGATCAGGTCGGTCCAGCGCGGGTGGCGCTTGTGCCAGGGCAATGGGGTCGAGCTAGGGTTCATGGGCATGGATGGTGGCGCGGCCAAGATGGCGTGACCACCAGGCTGCGACGAGCGGTGACGGCCGGTCGCGAACCGACGAGATGGGCGCTTCAGCGGCGCCGTTTGCCTCCGCCGCCAAGCAGGCTGCCCAGCACGCCGCGCACGATCTCCCGGCCGACCGAGGAGCCGATGGTGCGGATGGCGGATTTGGCGGCCGCTTCGGCCAGGCCCTCGCGGCGACCACCCCTCGGCCCCGTCGATCCGAAGAGCACGTCTTTGAGGCCGTTCATCATGCTGCCACCCTCGGCCGGGGCTGCTGCCGGCGCGTCGGCCGTGTTGCTGCCGGCAGTCGGCTGCGCTCCGCTGGCAGCCTGCCCCTTGAGCATTTCATAAGCTGACACCCGGTCCACTTGCTTCTCGTAGACGCCGGCTACCAGCGAGCCGCTGAGCAAGGCCTGCCGCTCCTCGGGGCTGACGGGGCCGATGCGACTGCCAGGGGGCAGCACGAACACGCGTTCGGTCACGCTGGGGCGGCCTTTGGGGTCCAGCAGGCTGACCAACGCCTCGCCCACGCCCAGCTCGGTGATGGCGGCTTGGATGTCCAGGCCCTCTTTGGGGCGCATGGTTTCGGCCGCACTCTTGACGGCTTTTTGATCGCGCGGCGTGAAGGCGCGCAGCGCATGCTGCACGCGGTTGCCGAGTTGGCCCAACACGGTGTCGGGGATGTCGAGCGGGTTTTGCGTCACGAAGTAAACGCCCACGCCCTTGGAGCGCACCAGGCGCACGACCAGTTCGATGCGTTCAATCAGCGCTGCTGGCGCATCCTTGAAAAGCAGGTGGGCTTCGTCGAAAAAGAACACCAGCTTGGGTTTTTCCAAGTCGCCCACCTCGGGCAGCGTTTCGAACAGTTCGCTCAGCATCCACAACAGGAAAGTGGCGTACAGGCGAGGGGCGTTCATCAGCTGGTCTGCCGCCAGGATGTTGATGACGCCCTGGCCGCCTTCGGTCTGCATGAAGTCGGCGATGTTGAGCATGGGTTCGCCGAAGAACTGGTCGCCCCCTTGCGCTTCGATTTGAAGCAGGCCACGTTGGATAGCGCCCACGCTGGCCGCGCTGACGTTGCCGTACTCGGTGGTGAACTGGCTGGCGTTGTCACCCACGTGCTGCAGCATGGCGCGAAGGTCCTTCAGGTCCAGCAGCAGCAGGCCGTTGTCGTCGGCGATCTTGAACACCATTTGCAGCACACCGGCCTGGGTGTCGTTCAGCGAGAGCATGCGCGCCAGCAGCAGCGGGCCCATGTCGCTCACGGTGGCACGCACAGGGTGGCCGGCTTTGCCAAACACGTCCCACAAGGTGGTGGGGCAGCGGGTGGGTGTGGGCGGCGCAATGCCGCGCTCCTTCAATACCGCCAACAGTTTTTCGCTTGGGGCACCTGTCTGGCTGATGCCGGTCAAGTCTCCTTTCACGTCGGCCATGAACACCGGCACGCCCAGCTGGCTGAAGCTCTCGGCCAGCTTTTGCAGGCTGATGGTTTTGCCGGTGCCGGTAGCCCCGGTGATGAGCCCGTGCCGGTTGGCCAGTGCGGGCAGCAACTCACAGGTGGTGGCAGTGTTTTGGGCGAGCAGGATCGGGTCGGCCATGGCGTGCGAGGGGTTTGGGCGGGCTGGGAGCGGGCAGTCTATGGCTTGCTTTGGCTGCCAGCTTGCGGCGGGCTTCTTAGAATCGCGCCCCCTCAAGCAAACGACGGTGACCCCATGGCAGGGCATTCCAAATGGGCCAACATCCAGCATCGCAAGGGTCGGCAGGATGAAAAGCGCGGCAAGATCTGGACGCGGCTGACCCGAGAAATCATCGTGGCGGCGCGCTCGGGTGGCGGTGATGTGTCGATGAACCCTCGCCTGCGCCTGGCCATCGCCAACGCCAAGGCGGCCAACATGCCGGCCGACAACAT
>CAZAIR010000205.1:0-5702 GCA_964485225.1 uncultured Burkholderiaceae bacterium | reverse complement strand
CGTAGGGCACCGCCACGCGCAGCATCGGTGCGTGGCGCTGCACGTACCAGCCGTTTTGCAGGCGCAGCGGGCGGAAGTCGTCGGCGCTCAGCTCGCCGCGCAGGTGGCGCTCCAACTGGTCGCGGTACTGCGCGGCGCGTTGGTGGACAAACTGACGGTCGAAATCGGTGTACTGGTACATGGGATGCAGAGGCGGGCCGTGCAGGCTGAGATGCAAGGTGGCGCGTTCAAGCGCTCGGGCCGCGACTCTAGGCAAAACCCTTTATTCAGAGAACGACTTGTTCGTTCTCTATGTATTTCCAAACTGAATAAGCAGGGCGCGAAGCGGGGCTTGCTCCCGGGCGGCAGCTGGTGCCTACTTTGCGGCGCTTTGGCCTTGTGTGGGTGACGCCACCACCTGTGGCGTCCAGCCCGTGGTGGCATGGCTCAAACCACCGCCGCGCTGTTTGGCGGCATACATGGCGGTGTCGGCCGCCGACAGGACCGACTTCAGGTCGCCCCCGTGCAGCGGGAAACTGGCCACCCCCACGCTCACACCCACCTCCAGCAGGTGCCCACCCACAGCAAAGGGCGCCTTGAATTGATCGACCAAGCGCTGCCCCAAGTTGCCGTGTTCGCCCAGCCCCAGGTCGCCCTCGCACATCAGCACAAACTCGTCGCCGCCGATGCGGGCGAGCACATCGGCACCGCGCGCCATCTGCCGCACGCGCTGGCTGGCCTGGCACAAGACCTCGTCACCCACGGCATGACCCAGCTGGTCGTTTATGTGCTTGAAGCGGTCGAGGTCGAACAGGTAAAAGGTCACTGTGTGCCGATGCCGCCTTGCAGCCTCCAGCCGGGCCTCGGCGTGGCCCGAGAAGAAGCCGCGGCTCGCCAGGCCGGTGAGGGCATCGGTATTGGCCAAGCGCCGCAACTCCGCTTCCAGTGCCTCGCGGCGGTCCAGGTCGCGCTGCAGTGCGGCGTTGGCTTCGTTCAGGCGCTGCGTACGCTCCACCACGGTCGATTCCAGGTGTGCGTTGTCGGCCTGCAGTTGCGCCTGCGCGGCTTGCAGGCGGGCCACCAAACGGCGCAGGGCCGCGTGCACGCGGCCAATGTCGTCGTCCCCCAAGGGCACTGCGGGGTTCAGCGGCGCGTCGTGGTCGATGCTGTCGGCGGCAGTAACCAGCTCACCCAGTGGGCGGCCCACCGTGCGCCAAAACAAGAACTGCTGCAGCAGCAGCCCGAACATGAACAGCAGGCCGGCCAGGCCCACCAGCCAACCCACCTGCTGCAGGGTGTTCGACAGCACGCGTTGCGCGTCGGTGGTCACGACCACCCAACCGGCCGTGGCCTGGCCCTCGGGGCGGATCGGTTGCAACACCCAGCCGTCGGGCAAAGGGGCAGTCCCGTCGCCGAGTGCGGCCGGCCATGTCGGTGGACCACCCAGGCTGGCGAACAGGCCCTGCCGTTTGGCGTCGAACACCATGGCCGTCTGTAGCAGGCCATTGCGAGGCAGTACAGACTGGCATTGCTCTTCAAAGCCCAGCAGATCGGGCAGGGCCAGGCCCAGGCCCATCAGGTGGGTGGCGCGCTGTGCCAGCTTCCGGCCGGCTTCATCAGCCAAATGCGTGGCCTCGGCTTTGTGCTGCTGGTAGAGCAGCGCTGCCCCCACTGTCACCAAAATGGCGGTAACCGCCAGCGCAAAGCCCAGCGAAATCAGGTTCAGGCGAAGCGCCAGCGACATCCGGCTCATGGCGTGCCCCCCGTCGCCCAGGCGTAGCTCGGCATCACCCTGGCCTGCAGCAACAGGCTGGCACTGGGTCGCAAACCCAGCGCCCGCAGCCGTGCCAGCGAGAGCATGGGACGTCCCTTGCTGGAGGGGCGGGCAGGGATGGCCGATGGCAGCACGCCGTCCACCAAGATGCGGCGTGCCATCTGGCCCGCTAAGCGTCCTTGTTCAACGCCATCGACCGTGACGGCGCACAGGGTGCCGCGTTCCACCCGCGTGTCCCAGAATGAAAAATCTGGCAGCCGGCTGTGCTCGGCTGTCCAGCGCAGCACCTGCTCGTAGTCGGCATAGCCACCAGCCTCGGTCGCAAAGCGGAACACCCCCAACAAGCCCACGGCATCCACCTGACCTTGTAAGGCGCTCATCTCGCGCTTGAAGTCTTCAAAGCTGGCTGGGGCGATGACCTTGCTCAGTGTCAGATCCGCATCTTTTGCTGCCTCGGCGCGCAGTCGCTCCACCACTGGCAGCCACATGGGGTCGTCATCGATCACCGCCGCTACGTTCAGCCGCCGTCGTCCCAGCACGGCCCGCAGCAGGTTGATCGTGGCCAAGCTGTGCTCCTGTTCGAGCGCGCCAGTCAGCAGCGGCTCCCCACCCAGCCCGTGGCTGGCCACGCTTTGGTTGATGCCGGAGAACACCGTGGGCATGCTCAAAGGCCGCAGTGCGGACACCACGCTGGACAAGGCTGGGTCGTCGGTCACGTAGACCAGGTGCGGCTGCCACTCCCGCACCAAGGCCACCGCTTCCTCGGCCCGCTGCTGTACTTGCGCCGCCGTGGCGCGCTTGGCATCGAGTGCCACATGGCGCGCGTCCACAAGGACGTCGCCCAAGCCGGCTTCAAAGCCCCGCCACTGGTCCTTGTTCCATTGCCAGTCGGGGTGGTAGCTCATCACATGCAGCACCCGTCGCGCCGGTGCGGCGCGGGCGGGGCTGGCCAACCCACCAACGCTGGCACACAGGGCCAAGGTCAGTGCGCGTCGGCGCTGAGTGGGTTCGAAGTGAGACATAGGCCTCCTATCGACAGATGGGTTGATTCTGCGCCGTACTCCGGTGGGCTTGCTACAGCCCGACATGCGCGCTCACACAGGCTCCAACTCCGTGCACAGTGGGGTGTTCAACAGGGTGGTCTCGGTCAGCGTGGCTTGCAAACCGGCGTCAAGCTGCCGCTGCAGCGCGGCGCTCCCGGGCAGAGCCTTGGGAAAGATCACCAAGCCTGGGCGCAAGTCCATAGGCTGCTGCGCCGGTGACAACACCAGCGAGGACCGCTCAGCCGCGGTGAACGATGCCAACAGAGCACAGGCATTGCCCTCGTCAACCGGGATGGCGGCCACGCGCTCGTGCAGCACCATGCGCACGCCCGTTAGGTGGCTGTGCACCACCTGCGGCTTCAACTTCAACTGCCGCATGGAGTGTTGCACCGGTTTCGGATAGTTGTAGCCCAACATCACAGCCACAGCGTCACCCAAGCGCAAGGGGCGGCTGCGCAGCCGCAGCCAGCGCAAAGCATTGCTCACGAGAGGGCGACTCAACAGAAAGTCGCGGCGCAGGTTGTCATCGGCCCACCAGTAGCTACTGGCATCAAAGTGGCCCGCGCGGGTTTCTTCTTTGGCGCGTGCCCAGGGCAAAAACTCAAACCGGGCCTCCAGCCCCTGCACGGCCAAGGCTGCTCGCAGCCGGGCCGTCACCAGTCCTCCATCAGGCTGCCGGGCATCGGTGTAGGGCGGGTAGTCGCCGGTGGCAATCCGCACGGTGTTGCTCGGCCGGGCCCTCGCTTCGCGGGGCAATGCCTGCAAGGCCAGCAGGCTCAAGCCTGCGCGGCGTGTCAGGGCACACGGGGGCTGGCTCATCGGTCTTCTGCTGGCGGGGTTTCGGGTCTCCGCCTCAGCGCCGGGCGTGTGCAGCTCGGTGCTGTCGTCTGCGGGTTGCACGTGCCGCATCGGGGGCAGCGTGTTGCGTGTTGGCACCTTGCGCATCACCATGCCGGGCATCGCGATCCCGCGGAGCGAGCTAGCAGTGCCCCTGGTGGTATTTGGTGCCACGCCCCCATTCCTTGCTCCCGGTTGCAGTGAGCAAAGGGCCGCCATGGCATGGGCCCTTCCTCGCTGATGCATCGCTTCATCACAGCCGAACCCCCTGGTCGTCGGACTGCCAACGACAAACTGAAGCCGCATCCTGACCTTGGGCTGAACGGGATCAGCCCAGCCTATGCAGAGGGTCGGCAGCGCCTGCTTCACAAGATCGAAGGTGGCGCTTCGGCTTGCCCGCGGCCCAGCTTGGTGCGCAATGCAACATAGCTTGTCGCGAACGCGGCTGCAATCCGCTTGGCCCCCCGGAGTGGGGCTCAAGGCACACCAGCGGGGCAATCAGCTCGGCCGCTGCGCAGGTTGTCCGACGGTGCCTGAATACGAAGCCAATGGGCTCATGGGCAACGATGGGCCAGCATGTCCAAGGTGGCCGCCGCTTCCTGCATGCGTGTGGGCCAAGACGCTAGCCCAGCCACCAGCAGTTCCCGCAAGCGCTGGGCATCGGCTTCCGAGTCGCCCTGCGTGTCCCACAGCGGTGCCTCCTCGGCTTCCCCCAAGGACAGGTCTACCGCCATCCCATCTGCAAACGCCTGCAAGCTGGCCGGGCGCCGCGGGTGTGGGTAAGCCTCGCCCTCGCAGCCTTTGAGCAGCAGGCTGGGTCCGTCCAGTTGGGGCAGGGCGTCGCTCAAGCGGTCCAGAAAGTCACCGTGGGTGACGGCGGCCACGCGCACGCTCTTGCCGTGAAAGGGGTCGAGCAGCTTGGCCAGGGTGTGGGCGCTGTTGCGCAATCCCAGGCGGACGCGAAGCGCCATCAGGCGGTCCAGGCCGGGACAGAGCAGGGCGGTGGGCAGCACGGCCAAGTTGTCTGTGTTCAGGCGGGCTTGCGCTTCGGCCAGCGTGCCGCAGCTGGGGTGGCCCAGGGCGGCCAGCAGGGCGAAGGTGTCGCCGCGTGCCGCGCCAAAGTCATTGCGGCCGTGCACCAGCACGGGTACGCCTTGCTGAGCCAGGTGCAGGGCCAGCAGGGGCATCAGGTTCAAGAGCTTGCGCGCGCCGTTGAGGGTGGGCAGCAGCACCACGCGCTGGAG
Source organism: uncultured Burkholderiaceae bacterium (assembly GCA_964485225.1). GTDB lineage: Bacteria > Pseudomonadota > Gammaproteobacteria > Burkholderiales > Burkholderiaceae_C > Inhella. Next base: position 825 of record CAZAIR010000205.1, on the reverse strand, counting down.
GTGATACAGCCGCTTAACGCGCTGCTCCATGGCATCGTGAAAGCCCAGCAGTTCGTCCACCCCCTCGCCCTTGACGCGCAGGGCCAGCACGATGGCGCCCAGGCGCAGCTCGTCCACCTCGCCGTCCAGCATGGCGCCAAAGAGGGCTGCGGCTTGCTCGCGGCTCAGGTCGCGGGCGCCCCGGGCGCCGCGGCCGATTTCTTTGATCAGGGCGGGTAAGTTGAGCGGCTCGTTCACGGCTGGGTTACTGCGCCAGCATGGCCCGGCCCAGGGCCTCGGCCACTTCGATGCCATCCACCCCTGCACTCATGATGCCGCCGGCATAGCCCGCGCCCTCGCCGGCGGGGTACAGACCGCGGGTGTTGAGGCTTTGGTAGTCCCGTCCCCGGGTGATGCGCAGCGGGCTGGAGGTGCGCGTTTCTACGCCAGTGAGCACCGCGTCGGCACGGTCAAAGCCTTTGATTTGCCTCGCAAAGGCAGGCAGCGCTTCACGGATGGCGTCCAGCGCGTAGGTGGGCAGGCTGCCGTTGCCGTTCTGCGCCAAGTCGGTCAGCGTCACGCCCGGCTTGTAAGAGGGCAGCACGCTGCCAAAGCTGCTGCTGCGCTGGCGCTTGATGAAGTCGCCCACCAAGGCGCCGGGCGCCATGTAGCCGCCGCCGCCGAGTTGGTAGGCGCGGCTTTCCCACATGCGCTGGAAGGCCATGCCGTCCAGCGGGTTGACGGGGCCGCTGTCCAGCCCGTCTTGCCGGTAGTCCTGCGGGTTGATGCCCACCACGATGCCGGCGTTGGCGTTGCGCTCGTTGCGCGAGTACTGGCTCATGCCGT
>CAZAIR010000204.1:0-5718 GCA_964485225.1 uncultured Burkholderiaceae bacterium | reverse complement strand
TGCTGCGCGAAACCGCCCAGCGCTGGGTGGCGCGCGCCATCACCGGCGAGGTGACGCTGGAGCTGCGCCGCGGCAACGACTACAGCATCCTGAACACCGAAAGCCCCAACCTGACCTACGCGCCCGAGCGCCTGAGCATGGAGAAGGTGGAGGACGCCGCCTTCACGCCGCTGGACCGCATCGGCCAGCTGACCATGCGCAACCTCGACATCACCGACACGCGCGACAAGCTGGGCGTCTACAGCCGCGCCGGCCTGATCGGTGCGCAAAGCGACGGCAGCATGCCGCTGCTGACGCAAGGCTGAAGGCGCCGCTTCAGCGCGCCTGCTCGTCCAGCCAGCGCAGCGCTTCGGCGCGGCTGGCGAAGATGCGCATGGGGATGCCTGTCGCCGCAAAGGCGCGCACGAACATCGGCGCGATCAAGCTGCCGCCCTCCAGCTCGGGCGGGAACACATAGGCCGTTTGGGCGGGAGTGATGCCCTCGGCCACGAGGGCCTGCAGCATGCGACTGAATTGCAGCAGTGCTTCAGGCGTGGCCAAGGCGCTGCCGCGGAACTCGCAGCAGTGGTCGAAAGGGCCCTGCGCATGAAGGCGGCGGCACCACTCGATCACCCGCCACTGCACCTCTTGCGCCAACTCCACATTGAAGGGCCCCTCGGCCGAGCCGAACAGGCGCTGGCCCTCGCTGCTGAATGCCACCTGCCCATGGGGCACGAACAGGTCGCTGCTGGGGCGGGGGCGCAGGGGGTTGTGCATGGCGGGCTGTGGCCTCAGGCCTGCAAGCGGGTCAACAGCATCGAATCGCCGTAGCTGAAAAAGCGGTAGCGCTCCCGTACGGCGTGGCTGTAGATGGCGCGAATGCGCTCGTAACCGGCAAAGGCGCTGACCAACATCATCAGCGTGCTTTTGGGCAGGTGGAAGTTGGTGATCAGCGCGTCCACCGCTTGGAACTGGAAGCCGGGGGTGATGAAGATGTCGGTCTCGGCCGCGCCGGCCTGCAGCGTGCCGCTGCGCGCCGCCGATTCGAGCGAGCGCATGGTGGTGGTGCCCACCGCCACCACCCGGCCGCCACGGGCGCGGCAGGCGTTCACGGCGTCCACCGTGGTTTGGGGCACGTTGAACCACTCGCTGTGCATTTGGTGCTCGGCGATGTTCTCGACCCGCACCGGCTGGAAGGTGCCGGCGCCCACGTGCAGCGTCACGTTGGCGCGCGGGCAGGGCAAGGCGGCCAGCAGGGCTTCGTCAAAGTGCAGCGCGGCCGTCGGGGCAGCCACCGCACCAGGGTTCTTGGCGAACACGGTTTGGTAGCGGGCCGCGTCCTCCGCGCTGTCTTCGTGGGTGATGTAAGGCGGCAGTGGCACGTGGCCGTGGGCGTCCAGCAAGGCCAGCGGGTCGCCCGAGAAGCGCAGGTGAAAGAGGCCGTTCTCGGGGCCGCAACGGCCCAGCACCTCGGCGTCAAAGGCATCGGCAAAGCGGATGCGGCTGCCGGGCTTGGGGCTTTTGCTGGCGCGCACATGGGCCCACACCTCTTGGGTGCCGGGCAGCAGGCGCTCGATCAGGGCCTCGGCCGTGCCACCGGTGGCTTTGACGCCACGCAGGCGCGCCTTGATGACCTGGGTGTCGTTGAACACCAGCAGGTCGCGTTCGTTCAGCAGGCCGGGCAGTTCGCGGAAAACGCGGTCGGTCAGCGTGGGGCCGCTGGCGTCCAGCAGGCGCGATCCGGTGCGCTCAGCCGCCGGGTGCTGGGCGATCAGTTCCGGCGGGAGCTCGTAATCGAAATCAGACAGCGTGTAGGGCATGGGCGGCATTGTCTCGGCCGCCGCATGACCCCACGGCCCCGCCCCTTACTGCAGGCGGCGCACCCAGTAAACCAAGATCTCGGTACGCGGGCGCAGGTCGGTCTGGCTGTAGGCGTAAACCGGCGCGGCGTTGATGTTGGCCAAGGTGGTTTGGCCCGAGATCAAGCGACCGAACACCGCGTAGCCGCGCTGGGCCGGCGTGTAGTCCAACGCCGTGTTGTTGACCACGTTGACGAACCACTGCGAGGTGGCGCTGTTGGGGTCGCTGCGGCGCGCCATGGCGATGGTGCCTTGCAGGTTGCTCAGGCCGTTGTTGTCTTCCAGCAGGATGGGGGCGTAGAGCGGCGCCTTCTCGCGATGACCGGTGGTGAAACCGCCGCCTTGGAACACGAAGTCGCGATCGACCCGGTGCACGAGGGTGTTGGCGTAGTAATTCGTGCTGACGTAGGCCAGGAAGTTGGTCACCGTTTGCGGGCTGAAGGTGTCGTACAGCTCGAACACCATCTCGCCGCTGCTGGTGAGCATGCACACCACCGGCCAGCGGCTTTGCAGCGCCGCGGCGGTGCCAGCGGCACTGCAGGTCAGCGTGGGCGGGTTGGGGAAGGGGTTGGGCTGCGGCAGGGGCGGCGGCTGGTTGCCCCCGACATCGGTGCCGCCACCGCCGCCACAGGCAGTGAGCAGGGCCAAGGTCAAGCTGGCCAACAGGGCGCGGAAAGGTGTGGCGGTGGTCATGGGGTGGGCAGTTCAAAAAACGGGAAGTGAGGCGGCAACGCGGGCCACTCAGGGGGCGTTGACCCGCAGCGGCTGTGGGCCGCGAACGCCGAAAGGCGACGAAGGGCGGCATTGTGGTGTGGCGGGGGTGCGGTCACGGACCCAGCGCCCCGCCCCCGTGCCGCTGCCCATGTGGGCTGCTGGCAACAGCCCTGCGTCCCATGTGTGAATGCAAATGCGAATCGCTCGCATTCAATAAACTGCGCTGCATCCTTTCAACAGCCCATTGCCCCCCCCCGCCGTGACCCACCGCTCTCACCGCCCCCTCGCACTGCTCCTGCTGTCGGCCTTCGGTACCACTGCCAGTGCAGTCAGCCCCCCGAAGCCGATCGAACGTGTCGCCTTGCCTGGCGTGACCATCATTGGCGAGGGCCGTCAAGGCGAACGCCCAGTGGGCAGTGCCCAAAGCTTGGACGACACGCAGCTGGAGGAATCCCGCGTGCTGACCGTGAACGAGGCCTTGCGTAAGTTGCCGGGCGTCAACGTTCGTGATGAAGAAGGCTTCGGCCTGCGCCCCAACATCGGAGTGCGCGGCCTCAACCCAACCCGCTCCACCAAGGTCACGCTGCTGGAGGATGGCGTGCCCTTGGCCTACGCGCCCTATGGCGACAACGCCAGCTACTACTTCCCGCCGGTGGACCGTTTTGTCAGTATTGAACTGCTCAAAGGCGCCGATGTTTTGGCCTACGGCCCGCAGACCATCGGCGGGGTCATCAACTTCCGAACGCCCATGCCCACCCGGGCCTTCAGTGGCTACGTGCAGGGCGTGGTGGGCAACCGCGAGTTCGTCGACACCAAGCTGCAACTCTCAGGCGGTGGTTGGCTGGTGGACCTGACGCGCAAGGAAGGCCAGGGTGCGCGCAACAACCTGAACAGCGAGCTCACGGACATCAACCTCAAGCGCTACTTTGAGCCCGCCCCCGGGCACCAGGTAGTGGCCAAACTCAGTCACTTCCTGGAAGACTCGCAAGTCACGTATACCGGCTTGACGGAAGCCGAGCTTGTCAACTTCGGCCCCCAGTACAACCCCTTTGCGAATGACCATTTCGACATCGCGAGAACAGGGGCTTCGATGACACACCGGTGGGCGCTGGGTGCCGGCAAGCGCCTGACCACCCAGCTTTACAGCGCGCGCTTCGAGCGCGATTGGTGGCGCCAAAGCAGTACCACCACCGACACACAATGCGGCAACGCATTCCGCGACGCCCGCTTGGCGGGGTTACGGGTAGACCCGACCACTTGCAATTCGGCGCAGGGCCGCTTGCGGTACTACACCACCTCGGGCGTCGACTCGCGGCTGAGCCTGGGCCACCGCTTGCTGGGCGTCAACAGCAGCCTCGAAGTTGGACTGAAGCTGCATGACGAAACCCAAAGCCGGCAGCAGGTGAACGCCTCGACGCCTACTGGTCGTACCGGCACCTTGTCGGAAGACAACCGGCGTGACACCCGCGCCTACGCCGGGCACATCAGTAACCGCGCCGAAATCGGCGAGCGCGGCCTGGTTAGCGCCACCTTGCGCTACGAGCACATCGACAACACGCGGCTCAACCGCTTGAACGGGCAGGCCGGCAAGGCCAGCCTTGACGCCTGGCTACCGGGCGCCGCCATCAGCTGGAAGATCAACGACCGGCTGTCATGGTTTGCTGGCGCACACCGCGGCTTTGCGCCACCCCGAACCGAGGACGTGATCGCTGGCAACGGTACCAGCACCGAAGTGGGCGCTGAAAGCAGCGTCAACTGGGAGGCCGGCTTGCGCCACGAAGGCCACACCGGCCTGACGGCCAGCCTGACGGCGTTCCGAAAAGACTTCAGTCGCTTGATCGCGGTGGGGTCCATCGCGGGGGGCAGTACGCCCTTGGCGCAGGGTGAGGCCTTGTTTCAAGGCCTAGAGCTGGCCGCCAGCTACTACCCCAGCCGCGGCTGGTTCGCGAACGCCGCTGTCACCTGGCTGCCCACCGCGCGGCAGGTCACACCGTTCACGCAGGTCGTTGGGGGTGCAGTGATCGCGGGCAGTAGCGCCGGAAAGCGCCAGCCTTATGCCCCCAAGCTGAATGCGACCTTGAGCGCGGGCTACGCCAGTGGCCCCTGGACTGCGCAGCTCGAGCTGGTTCGCATCGGCGCCCAATACAGCGACTTCGCCAACACAGCCCTGGCCAGCCCTAACGGACAAACCGGCCGCGTGGCTGCCAACAGCACTTGGAACGCCAGCGTCAACTGGCAAGTCGATGCGCAATGGCTGGCCTTCGCGGCCATCAAGAACCTGACCGATCAAGCGGGCATCGTCGACCGCACACGGGGCATCCAGGTGCAATCGCCCCGCAACGTGCAACTGGGTTTGCGTTACCGCTTCTGAGCCAGCGGTAGGCGCTCAGCCCTCCAGGTTGTCGATCAGCCGGGTGCTGCCCAACTTGGCTGCGCCCAACGCGACGAGCGGCTCGCCAGCGCGGGCCGGCCCTAAGTCGTGCTGGCGGCGCAAGGTCAGGTAGTCGGGCTGCCAGCCCTGGGCGGCCAAGCGGTCCATGGCCTCGCCTTCCATGCGCTCACGGTCGCGCAGGCCGTGATGCCATTCTTGGATCAGGGCACGCAGCGCAGCGCTGAGTTGCAGCGCTTGGGCCTTCTGCTCGGTGCTCAGGTACTGGTTGCGGCTGCTCAGCGCCAGGCCTTCGGGGCTGCGCAGGGTTTCGCCGCCGTGGATGTCGATGGGAAGGCCCATCTGCGCCACCATGCGGCGGATCACCATCAGCTGCTGGTAGTCCTTCTTGCCGAACACGGCGTGCGCCGGCTGCACCAGGTTGAACAGCTTGTGCACCACGGTGCTGACACCCGTGAAAAAGCCGGGGCGGAACTGGCCCTCCAAGATGTCGGCCAGCTCGGGCGGCGGCACCACCTTGTAGCCCTGGGGCTCGGGGTAAAGCTCGCGCTCGTCGGGGGCGAACACGACGTCGCAGTGGCCTTGCGCGACCAGCTGCGCGCAGTCGGCTTCCAGCGTGCGGGGGTAGCGGTCGAAGTCTTCGTGCGGCAGGAACTGCAGGCGGTTGACGAAGAGGCTGACCACGACCGGCGCCTCGGGCGCCACGGCGCGCGCCTGGGCCACCAGCGCCAGGTGGCCGGCGTGCAGGTTGCCCATGGTGGGCACGAAGGCGGCGCG
>CAZAIR010000203.1:0-5768 GCA_964485225.1 uncultured Burkholderiaceae bacterium | reverse complement strand
TGGCGCACGAAGACCTGCTGGTCTACCAGCGCTTCCTGAGCGATCCCCAGCCGGCTGAACGCTGGGTGATGCGGCGTGGACAACGGCCGGCGAGATCGAGCCCAGATTGGCGCCCCTTTGCCGGGCCGCTGAGCGCCAGCAGCCAACGGCAAGCAGCGTCCGTGCTCAACAGCCTGTTCGGGTGGTTGGTGGAAGCGCGCTACCTGCGCGGCAACCCCCTGGCACTCAACCGCCGACGCCGCACGCAGCGGACGCCGCCCCGCGTGACTCGGTACTTGCCGATGGCGCACTGGGTCGAGGTCAAGCGAACGGTCGAGGCCTTGCCCACAGACACCGCGCGTCAACGCGCCCATGCCGCGCGCACGCGCTGGCTGCTGACCTTGCTCTACATCGGCGGCTTGCGCGTTTCTGAGGTGTGCTCAGGCACCATGGGGGGCTTCTTCAGTCGCATCAGCCCGGACGGGCGAGACCGTTGGTGGCTGGAGGTTCTGGGCAAAGGCCAAAAACTGCGATTGATCCCGGCAACGCCGGAGTTAATGGATGAGCTCACGCGCTACCGGCTGTCGTGTGGCTTGTCCCCCCTGCCCTGCGCTGGCGATGAAACGCCCCTGGTGCTGCCACTCATCGGGGCCGCGGTTCCGATGCAGCGGACGGGCATACATGAGGTCGTGAAAAGCATCATGACGGCGACTGCCGTTCGCCTGCGGGCCACAGGCGACGTCCATTTGTTGGCCGCGGCCGAGCACATCGCCCAGGCGTCCACCCATTGGCTGCGCCACACGGCGGGCACCCACCAGAGCAACGGCATGGACCTCAAAGTCGTTCGCGACAACCTGGGGCATGGCAGCATCTCCACCACGAACACCTACCTGCACGCCGAAGACGATGTGCGGCACGATGCGACGTCCACAGCGCACCGGGTGCAGTGGACGGCCTCGGACTCTGCAAAGCCGCCGAAATGAAACCCACGATCGCCCTGGACGCTGACGGCGTCCTGCTGGACTACCACCATGCCTACGCCGGTGCCTGGGAACGAGCCTTTGGGCATCGCCCTGCCCTGCGCGACGCCAAGGCCTACTGGCCGATGGACCGGTGGGACGTGCAGCGGGTTTCGGGCGATGCGCTGGAGCAGTTGCGAGCGTGCTTTGACGAGTCCTTCTGGCGCACGATCCCTGCGCTGCCAGGTGCGTTGGCGGCCTGCCAGCGTTTGGTCGACGCGGGGTTTCGTCTGGTTTGCGTGTCCGCCGTTGATGAGAAATTTGCTGCTGCCCGCGAGCAGAACCTGGCGGCTTTGGGCTTCCCACTGGACGGGTTGGTCGCCACCGGCAACGTGGTTGCCGGCGTCAGCCCCAAGGCAGCTGCGCTCGTGAAGCTGGGGCCTGTTGCCTTCGTGGACGACTATCTGCCGTACCACCTCGGCGTCCCTGGAAGCATTCACAGGGCGCTGATCTTGCGGGAGCCGAACGGATCGCCGAATGCCGGGCCCGAACTGGCTGCGGTCGACTCGCTGCATCCGAATCTGGCGGGCTTTGTCGACTCGTGGCTGCAGCGAGTCAGCCCCAGCTTCCCTTCATGTGCCGCATCTCATGTCCGAGCTCGGTAGCTCAGCTGGAGCAAGCTGCGTTGGCGCCCTCGGCGATCCAACTAGACTGCAGCTGTTGCCCTTGGGCGACCCTGCTTTTCCTCCCTGAGCAGGGCCTTGTACGATGACAGCAACAAGGCTTCGGGCCCCGCGAGCGGGGCCCTTTTTCTTGCGCTGTCGGTGTGTCCAAAGTCGCCGAACACCACGGCTCAGGCGCGCGGCTGAAACATGATGAGGCCCATGCCCACCAGCGCAACCATCACGCCGGCCACATCCCAGGGTGTCGGACGCACCCGGTCGACCACCCAGAGCCAAGTGATGGCCACCCCGATGTAGACCCCCCCGTAGGCTGCGTAAACGCGCCCCGCCGCCGTGGCATGCAAAGTCAGCAGCCAGGCGAACGCGGCCAGGCTGAACGCCGCAGGCACCAGGAGCCAGGCCGAGCGGCCCTGTTTGAGCCAAAGGTAAGGCAGGTAGCAGCCCAGGATTTCAGCCAGGGCGGTGGCGACGAACAGCAGGAAGGTCTTCATAGGCCACAGGGTCGCGCCCCGAGCGCTTGCAAGCGGAACGCCCAGCCTAAGGCCTTCGGGCGGGTCCAGGTCGGCCGGTCCCAAACCTCAGCGCACCGGTGTTGCAACGTTGGCGACCGCGCTGCCGGCGTCGCGCCGGTGGCACCAGCTGACGCGGTGGCACGTGTGCGCAAGGCCATCGGCTATGGGCGATGAACTTCCGGCCGCAAGAGCCTCAGCCCGTTGAACACCACCAACAGGCTGGCCCCCATGTCGGCGAACACCGCCATCCACATGGACGCATTTCCAAACACCGCCAGCACGAGAAAGATCGCCTTGATGCCCAGAGCAAGAGTGATGTTTTGAACCAAAACTGCATGGGCCCGCTTAGACAGGCGGATGGTTTCCGGGAGCCGCCGCAGGTCGTCGTTCATCACCACGATGTCGGCGGCCTCCATCGCGGTGTGGGTGCCGGCACCACCCATGGCAAAGCCGATGTCGGCCTTGGCCAGGGCCGGGGCGTCGTTGATGCCATCGCCCGTCATGGCCGTCATGCCACGGGTGCTCTGCAGTTCCTGGATGGCGTTCAGCTTCTCGTCCGGCAGCAAGGGGCCTCGAACCTCGTCGATCCCGGCTTGCCGTCCGATCGCTTGCGCCGTGGTCGCGTTGTCTCCGGTGAGCATCACCGGCGTCACGCCCAGCACGAGAAGCTCCTGCACCGCCTGCGTGGACGTAGGCTTCATGCGATCGGCGACCGCCACCAAGGCCAGCACCTCGTGCGCGCTGGCCAACAGCGTCACGGTGCGTCCCTGCTGCTCGTGCGCTGCTAGACGATCCTCAAGCGCAGTGCTGCAAAGGCCCTGTTCTTCCACCCAACGGTGGTTAGCCAGGGTCAGGAGCTCGCCGCCTACGGTGCCATGAACGCCCCGCCCGGGCAAGGCCGCAAAGTCTTCGACCGGCCGCTCCTCAGCGCCTCCCGCCCCCAGCAGGCCGGCAGCAATCGCCTTGGACACGGGGTGGTCGGACCGTGCCGACAGGCTCAGTGCAAGCCCACGAAGAACGGCCTCGGATCGGCTGGCGGTGATGGACTCGAAGGCCACGAGCGCGGGCTTGCCCTCGGTCAAAGTCCCGGTCTTGTCGAGCGCCACGACCTTGAGTTTGCGGGCTTCCTCCAGGTACACCCCGCCTTTGATCAGCACGCCACGCCGTGCCGCAGCCGCCAGACCGCTGACGACGGTGACCGGTGTCGAGATGACCAGGGCGCAGGGGCACGCGATCACCAAAATCACGAGCGCCTTGTAGACCGCTTGCAGCCAAGTCCAGTCCATCAGCCAAGGCGTCAGCGCGGCGACCAGCACCGCCAGCACAAAGACGGCGGGCGTGTAAATCGCGGCGAAACGGTCGACGAATCGCTGCGTCGGCGCCCGACTGCCCTGGGCCTGCTCGACCGCCTGGATGATGCGGGCGAGCAGGGTGTCACCCGCCGGCGCCGTGGTTCGGATCTGCAGCTCGGATGCCGCGTTGATGGTTCCAGCGAACACCTCGTCGCCAGGGGCCTTGTCGACGGGAATGCTTTCACCGGTCACGGCGGCTTGATCCACGGCACCGGTACCGGATGACACGACCCCATCGAGCGCGAATCGCTCCCCGGGGCGAACGCGAACAATGCTGCCCACCGCAATGGCCCTGGCCGCGGTGCGCGCCCAGCTGCCGTCGGCTTGGCGCACGTCGGCTTCCTCGGGTGCGAGCGCCAGCAGGCTGCGGATGGCGTTTCTGGCGCGGTCCACCGCGCGTGCTTCAATGGCTTCGGCGATCGCGTACAGCGCCATCACCATGGCCGCCTCCGGCCACTGACCGATCAGGAAAGCGCCGGTGACCGCCACTGTCATCAGCGCGTTGATGTTCAAGCGACCAGCGCGCAGTGCTGCGAGGCCCTTGCGGTAGGTGCCGAACCCCGCCAGAAAGATGGCGACGGCGGCCAAGGCCATTTTGGCGATGTCCCAAGGGAGGGCGGATGGGGCAAAGAACGACAGACCCTCCGCGCCGACGGCCAGCAAGAGTGCCAGCACCAGGCGCGGCAAGCCGTCGCTGAGCCACGTTCGCGGCGCATCAGGGTTCGGACTGTCCGTGTCATGGCCGGCGTATTGCCCCATAGCCTGCACCCCACCGTTGCCTGGACTTGCAGCGGCCGTCTTGATCTGGTCCGCCTGGAACCCCGCCTTGCGGATGGCGGCGATCGCCTGCTCCAGCCGCTCGCCCTGAGCATTGAGCGACAAAGTTCTGCGACCCAAGTCGAATCGGAGCGGGTCGAGGTCCTCGAAAGGCTGCAGCACCCGCCGGATCTCGGACTCTTCACTTGCGCAATCCATGTTGGCGATGCGGAGCGTGACTGTTCCTGTTGGTTCGGGCGCGCCGCCAGGTTCGCTGATGGTCAGTTCGCCACACCGATCGGTGCAGTGGGCGCTTGCCGGGTGGTGGGAGTTTGGATTGTTCATGTGGCTATTGAAAACCCTGAAGCTGGTGCAGAGTCAAGCGACTTCTTCCGCGGTTGCTAGAAAAGGCCGAACCTTGAAGTCGGTTTAGAGTCAGTGCATGACGATCCTCTCCACCGGAGCCCCGAAGCTCCTCAAAATCGGGGCCGTGGCTGCGGCGAGCGGCACCCCCGTCGAAACCATCCGGTTCTACGAGCGAGAGGGTTTGCTCGCCGCAGCGGCGCGCACCGAATCGAACTACAGAACTTACGGCACGGACGACGTCGAGCGCCTTCGCTTCATCCGCCGTTGCCGCAGCCTGGACATGGCGCTTCCTGAGATCCGCGCGCTGTTGCTCATCGCAGACCGGCCCGCGCAGAGTTGCGTCAGCGTGAACGGCATCCTCGATGCCCGCATCGGGCATGTGAGTGCCCGAATCCGGGAGCTGAAGGACCTCGAGAGGGCGCTCAAGCTTTTGCGTCGACAGTGCGCCGAGCCTCGGGCCGTTGCCGGCTGCGGGATCTTGCGCGGGCTTGGTGGTGGTGACAACTCCGTCGCTTTTGACCTCCGCGACAAGCAGAACCAAAGCCGAGGGACTCACCGGTACTAGGTAGTGCCACCGTGTGCAGTGGCACCCGGGAAGCCGCCGATTCCTCTCGTGAGCGGCCCAGGGCTTTGAACGCCAGCATCGCACCATTGCTGAGCGATCCCTTCGGCTCAGATGTCCTGGGCTGTGGACACAAGCCGTCGCAGATGACCGATTTGTCATCTTCGTGTTGGTCAACTGCAGGGGGCTGATTTCTACATTGAGCTCCATGTTGAAGCAGTCCCAAGCTCTGACGGTCAGAGCCCTGCGAACAACTACGGAGATCGCCATGTCCATCGTCAAGTCCTTTGTGGTTGCCACCCTTTCTGCCGCCGCTTTGCTTAGCGCCACAGCCTCATTGGCTTCCAAGCCCGACACCTTCCCGAGCGGTCGCTCGCACTTCGGGGTCGCCAGCACCTCAGAGCAGGCCACCAAGGTGGTCGATGTTCGAAGCACGAAGTACTTAAACATCGAGTGCGGCGAAACGATCACGTTCCGCAACGGCGACCAGAGCTTCTCCTGGCGCTTTGACGTCGTGAACCATGGCACCGTCGACGCGCGAAAGGTGGCGCCTGCCGGTTTCATGACCGAGCCCTTGATGGTCTATGTGCGCCCGAATG
>CAZAIR010000202.1:1650-5811 GCA_964485225.1 uncultured Burkholderiaceae bacterium | reverse complement strand
ACGGCGTGCAGGTCGAGAACAACAAGGCCGCCTTTGAATGGGGCCGCCGCTGCGCTGTCGATCTGGCCCAGGTGCGCGCGTTGTTCGCCGCGCAGTCGGTCATCAACTTCGTCAAGCGCCCCGGCGTGGACGAGATCGTGGCCAAGCGCGTTGAGTTCCTGACCGGCTACCAAAACGCGGCCTACGCCGCCCAATACAAAGCCTTCGTCGACAAGGTGCGCGCCGCAGAAGAAAAGCTGGGCAAGGGCACCGCGCTGACCGAAGCCGTGGCCAAGTACCTGTTCAAGCTGATGGCCTACAAGGACGAGTACGAGGTGGCGCGCTTGCACACCGACACCGCCTTCACGGCCAAGATCGCCGCGCAGTTCGAGGGCAACTACAAACTGGTGCACCACCTGGCCCCGCCGCTGCTGGCCAAGAAGAACGACAAGGGCGAGCTGGTCAAGCAGCAAATGGGCGCCTGGGTGCGGCCGGCCTTCCACGTGCTGGCCAAGCTCAAGGGCTTGCGCGGTACCGCCTTCGACATCTTTGGCTACACCGCCGAGCGCAAGATGGAGCGCGGCTTGATCGAGCAGTACCGCGCCACCATCGACGCCATCCTGGCCCGCTTGAGCGCCGAGCGCCTGCCACAAGCCCTGGAACTGGCCCGATTGCCGGAAGACATCCGCGGCTACGGCCATGTGAAGGAGCGCAACGCCCATGCGGTGCAAACCAAGTGGCAGCGCTTGTTGGGGGAATGGAACGCCTGACGCGGCCGAGTGCCCGCCAAGCCACCAACGCACACCACCACCCAACGCCCGCCGGCCCGCGCCGCGCGGGCGTTGCGTTGTGCGGCGCTGGTGGCGTTTTGGGGGATGGCAGCCGGTACGGATCGGTCGCAAGATCAGGCCCATGCAACGTCGCGCCATCTGCCTTGGAGGCCTGAGCACCCTGCTGACCGATCCCGGCCAGGCCGCCAGCCAGGCGCCGGTTGTGCTGCGGGTGTCAGAGCGCCTACCGGCTCGGGGCGTCGCGCCGCAACCGTATGGGCTGAACCGCGCGCTGTGCCTGGCCGTCGAGCAGCTGGACCCCGGCTTGCGCTTTGCCTGGACTTGGCGCGGCATGAGCGAGACGGCCATCGTCAACGCTTTGAGCCACCACCAACTCGACTTGGACTGGGACCTGCTGGCCACCCCGCGCCGGCGCTCCCACCTCGCCTTCTTGGAAGGCCCCGCCCTGGCCCGCTACCGCTTGCAGTGGGTCGCGCACGGCGATGACCCGCTGAACCTGAGCAACCTCGACGAGCTGCGCCGCGCCGCCGCGCACAACACGCTGACGGCCGCCCGCGGCTCGGTGGCGGCCGAGTTCCTTGACACCATCCCCGACATGCGCTGGCTTGCGCTTGACGGCGAGGAGAGCCCCTCGGCCTTGCTGCGCCAAGGACGCTGGGCGCTAATGCCCAGCCATCTGGCCCAGCGCCCCGACCCACCCCTTCGCGCGTGGCCACGGCCTTGGCGCTGGATGCCCTGGGTGCTGCAAGACGAACCCGTGCACGGCGCGGTGTCCTTGGCCGTGCCCGCCAACACCCGGCTGCGTTTGGTGCAAGCGCTTCGCCGCCTGGCGCAAGAGGGCGAGCTGGAGGCTTTACGTCACCGCCACGGTCGCCTTTGAGCAGCGTCGCGTCTCCGCCAAGCGATGCACCTTGCCCCCAGCAGCCCAGGTGCATACAGTGCCCCCATGCAGCGCCGCGCGTTCGCCCTCGCCTCTGCCGCGTGCCTCGGTGGCACCGCCCTGGCCGAGCCCAAGCTGCCGCTGGTGGTGCTGCGCACCGCCAGCCAAGCGCAGTTGCCGCTCAAGTTCGACCGATTGAACCGCTCGCGGCCCGGCATTTGCATCGAAGTGATCGATCGACTGGCGCGCATGGACCCCCAGTTGCACATCCGCGGCCTGGAGCGCGAGCTGCCGCTCAAGCGCGTGGTGCAGGAGCTGGCGCTCAACGAGCTGGACGTGTTCTTTTCGCTCATCCCCACCGAGCAGCGCCGCCGCGTGGTCGATTTCCTGGATGGGCCACCGTTGTATGAAAGCCGCCACCAAGTGGCGGTGCGGGCCGACGACCCGGTGCAGGTCAACTCCTTGGATGACCTGCGCGAACTGGGGCCGCAGGGCCTGGTGTTGACCACGCACGGCACGGCTTACTCGGAGTTTCTGAGCCAGCAAGCCGGCATCGCGCTGTACCCGCAGGCCCTGAGCAACGACCAAAACCTGCGCATGCTGCTGGCCGGAAGGGGCCGTTTTTTCTACCACGCAGGCTCCACCCTGCGGGAGCACATCGACCGCAATGGCTTGGGTGCCCAGCTGCGCATCCTGCCGGCGGTATTCAAGGTGGAAGAACAGCGTGTGGCCTGCTCACGCAAGCTGCCTCAAGCGGTGCGGGGCCGCATCACGCGGTGCCTGCAGCGTCTGGCCGACAGCGGCGAGCTGCAGCGCCTGCGCTTCAGCTACCACGTCGCCTGACCACCGGCATACCGTCCCCGCTGGGGTAGGCTGAGCATCCCACTCCTCCGGTGCATGTTCGATGGCCTACCCCACCCCTCGCGCCCTGCTGGGCGCTGTGTTCAGCGCAGTGCTGGCCGGCACAGGCCTGACCCTGCTGGTTACCGCTTCCTCACCCGCCCTGGCCGCACCAGCGCCTGCGCTGGCCCCGGTGCGCACGGTCGAAGGCGTCACCGAATACCGCCTGCCCAACGGCCTGCAGGTGCTGCTGGCGCCCGACAACGCCAAACCCACCACCACGGTGAACGTGACCTACCGGGTGGGCAGCAAACACGAGAACTACGGCGAGACGGGCATGGCCCACCTGCTGGAGCACCTGATCTTCAAAGGCACGCCCAAGCACCCCGCCGTGTGGGCCGAGTTCGCCAAGCGCGGGCTGGCCGCCAACGGCACCACCTGGTTCGACCGCACCAACTACTTCGCCTCCTTCAGCGCCAACCCCGACACGCTCAAGTGGTACTTGGGCTGGCAAGCCGACGCGATGGTCAACAGCTTCATCGCCAAGAAGGACCTCGACACCGAGATGACGGTGGTGCGCAACGAGATGGAGATGGGCGAGAACAACCCGGCCAACATGGTCTGGGAGCGCCTGATGGCCACCATGTTCCAGTGGCACAACTACGGCAAAAACACCATCGGTGCGCGGGCTGACGTCGAGAACGTCAGCATCCAGCGCCTGCAGGCCTTCTACAAGCTGCACTACCAGCCGGACAACGCCACGCTGATCGTCAGCGGCAAGTTCGATCCCGCTCAAACCCTGGCTTGGATCCAGCAAAGCTTCGGCCCCATTCCCAAGCCCCGGCGCGTGCTGCCGACGCTTTACACCATCGACCCGGTGCAAGACGGCGAGCGCAGCGTCACCGTGCGACGCAGCGGTGGCACGCCCAGCGCCACGGCCGGGTACCACATCCCCCCGGTGGCGCACCCCGACTACGCAGCAGTCGAGCTGATCGCCCTGCTGATGACCGAGCCCCCTGCCGGCCGCCTGCACCAGCGCTTGGTGGAGCAACTGAAAACCGCCAGCAGCGTGAGCGCCTTTGCCACCCCTTTGGCTGAGCCCGGCGCGCTGCTGCTGGGCGCTGACACCCAGCCGGGCGGCGACCCCCAAGCCCTGTCCGTCGAGTTGCTGAAAGTGATCGAGGGCCTGAAAGACGCCCCCTTCACCCAGGCCGAGCTGGACCGCGCGCGCACCCGTTGGCTCAACCGCTGGGAGAAGCAGTACGCCGACGCCCAGGCGGTGGGCAACGCCTTGAGCGAAGCCGTGGCCAGCGGCGACTGGCGCCTGCTGTTCCTGCTGCGCGATCGCGTCAAGGCCCTGAAGCTGGAGGACGTGAACCGCGTGGCGCAAGCGCGCCTGCTGCCCTCCAACCGCACGCTGGCGCTCTACATCCCGACCGAAGCCCCGGTGCGTGCCCCCGCACCGGCCCAGGTGGATGTGGCCGAGCAAATGAAGAGCTTCGTACCGGCCGCTGCGCAAGCCAGCGTGGCCGCTTTCGATGCCAGCCCCGCCAACATCGACCGCAACACCCAGCGCGTCACCTTGGCCAACGGCGCCAAGCTGGCGCTGCTGGCCAAGCCCACCCGCGGGGCGCAGGTGCATGGCTCGGTGCAACTGCGGTTCGGCAACCT
>CAZAIR010000202.1:0-1550 GCA_964485225.1 uncultured Burkholderiaceae bacterium | reverse complement strand
CGGCTGGCAGGCGCCGGTCACCTACGAGCGCCTGCCGCGCCGCTACCAAGACTTCCCGGCCGCCGAGGTGCAGAAACACACGCCCGACAAGCAAAACGCCACATTCGCGGCGGCCATCTCGGTGCCCATGAACGACAGCGACCCCGACCACGCTGCGCTGATGCTGGCCGACTACATCCTGGGCGCCAACACCGACTCGCG
Organism: uncultured Burkholderiaceae bacterium; assembly: GCA_964485225.1. Lineage (GTDB taxonomy): Bacteria > Pseudomonadota > Gammaproteobacteria > Burkholderiales > Burkholderiaceae_C > Inhella. Next base: position 1,349 of record CAZAIR010000202.1, on the reverse strand, counting down.
CCTGTGGGTGCGCATCCGCGAGAAGGAAGGCCTGAGCTACGGCACCTGGAGCGGCATCGACTGGAGCAGCCGCACCGAAGCCGCGAGCACGTGGGAGTTCGGCGCCATCTTTGCGCCCCAAAACCGCGAGCGGGTCGAGAAAGCGCTGCGCGAAGAATTCGCCCGCGCGCTGAAAGACGGCTTCACCGGCCCTGAGCTGGCCAACGCCAAACGCGCCTTGCTGAGCTACCGCGCGCTGGGGCGCGCTCAAGACGGCGGCCTGGCCTCCAGCCTGGCCACGCAGGCCGAGTTGGACCGCACCATGGCCCGTGCCGCCGAGGTGGACGAGGCCATCAACCGCGCCACGCTGCCGCAGGTCAACGCCGTGCTGCGCCGCACGCTGCGGCTGGACGCACTGCAAATCGTGTGGGCCGGCGATTTCAAAACCGGCACGCCCAAATGAAGCGGCGTAGCGCGCTGGCTTGGGTAGGGGCCAGCGCCGCCCTGGGCACCTTGGGGGCCTGCGCCAGCGGCCCGCCAAGCCAACCCAGCGCCCCCAGCGCGCTTTCGCTGCCGGCCTCGCTGCTCGACGGCCCCGCGCCCAGCGGCGGCCGCCTGTGGCGGGCCGACACCGCGCAATCGGTGCTGCGCATCGTCGCCTTCCGGGGTGGCAAGGCGCCGCAGTTGGGGCACCACCACATCCTGCAAGCCGGCCGCTTTGATGGCGCGCTGTGGCTGCCGGACCAAGGTCTGGCCGGCGCCCAAGGCGAGCTGCGCGTGCCCCTGGCCGCGCTGGTGGTCGACGAGCCGACCTGGCGCGCGGCCGCTGGTGGCGAGTTCAACGAGAAACCCGTCGACGAAGCTGCGCGCGCGGGCACGCTGCGCAACCTGCTCAGCCCCCAAGGCCTGAACGCGGCAGCGCACCCGGAGGTGCGTTTGCAGTTGCTGCGCCTCACCGGCGCAGCACCCTGGTGGGTGGCCGATGTGGCCCTGACCCTGGCCGGCAGCACGCGCAGCTACAGCTTGGGCCTGCGCGTCACGGCCACGCCGGACCAGCTGCGCCTGCAAGGCGAACTGCCGGTGCGCCACAGCGCACACGGCCTGCAGCCCTACAGCGTGCTGGGCGGTCTGCTGGCCATGCAAGACGAGGTGCTGCTGAGCCTGGACCTGGCGCTGCGCTGAGCGCGGCGGCCAAGCGCCCCACAGCCGCCGGGCACCACTCACCGTGCGGGCTGAGGTATCGAAGCCAGGCTGGGCTTCGATACCTCAGCCCGCGCGGCCTGCCCCTGCAGCGTGGGGTTGCAACTGTTGTTGCGTCATCACGCGGCGCATCAGGGAGCCGCGCGGCGGGCGGTCACGACCACGAGCGG
>CAZAIR010000201.1:0-5823 GCA_964485225.1 uncultured Burkholderiaceae bacterium | reverse complement strand
GCCTGCGCCTGGCCATCGCCAACGCCAAGGCGGCCAACATGCCGGCCGACAACATTAAGCGCAACGTCGACAAAGCCACCGGCAACGCCGAGGGCATGGTGTTCGAGGAGATCCGCTACGAGGGCTACGGCATCGGTGGCGCGGCGGTCATCGTTGACACCATGACCGACAACCGCGTGCGCACGGTGGCCGAGGTGCGTCACGCCTTCAGCAAGTACGGCGGCAACCTGGGCACCGAAGGCTCGGTGGCCTTCCAGTTCAAGCACTGCGGCCAGTTGGTGTTTGCACCCGGCACGCCGGAAGACGCGCTGATGGAAGCCGCGCTCGACGCCGGCGCCGACGATGTGCTGACCGGCGACGACGGTGCCATCGAGGTGCTGACCCCGCCCACCAGCTTCGAAGCGGTGCGCGACGCCTTGGCGGCCAAGGGTTTCACGGCCGAACTGGCCGAAGTGACCTGGCGCGCCGAGAACACGGTTTCGGTGGCTGGCGATGACGCCGTCCGGATGCAAAAGCTGCTGGATGTGATCGAAGACTTGGACGACGTGCAGAACGTCTTCCACAACGCCGAACTGGATCTCGGATGAAAGTGCTGGTCATCGGCAGCGGCGGTCGCGAGCATGCGATCGCCTGGAAGCTCACCCGCAGTGCGCGTGTCAGCCAAGTGTTCGTGGCGCCGGGCAACGGTGGCACCGCGCGCGATGGCCGGCTCAAGACCCTGCCGCAGCTCACCACGCCCGCGCAATGGGCGGACTTCGCGCAGGCTGAAAAGATCGACTTGACGGTGGTCGGGCCCGAGGCCCCGCTGGCGGCGGGTGTGGTGGACCTGTTCCGCACGCGTGGCCTGCGCATCTTTGGCCCCACGCAAGCTGCTGCGCAGCTGGAAAGCTCCAAGGCCTTTGCCAAGGCCTTCATGGCGCGTCACCACATCCCCACCGCGCGCTATGACGTGTTCGCTGACGCTGATGAGGCGCATGCGTACGTGGAAGAACAGGGCGCCCCGATCGTGATCAAGGCTGACGGTCTGGCCGCGGGCAAGGGTGTCATCGTGGCGATGACGGCCGAAGAGGCCCACGCCGCCATCGACGACATCCTGCGTGACAACACGCTGGGCGTGGCGCATAACCAAGACGGCGCCCGCGTCGTTATCGAGCAGTTTTTGGAGGGCGAAGAGGCCAGCTTCATCGTCGTCAGCGACGGCGTGAACGTGCAGGCGCTAGCCACCAGCCAAGACCACAAGCGCCTGGGGGATGGCGACATCGGCCCCAACACTGGCGGCATGGGCGCTTACTCACCGGCCCCCGTGGTCACGCCCAATGTGCATGCGCGGGTGATGCACGAAATCATCTTGCCGACCATCGAAGGCATGGCGCGCGATGGCATGCCCTTCACCGGCTTCCTGTACGCCGGCTTGATGATCGACAGCGAGGGCCAGCCGCGCACCATCGAGTTCAATGCCCGCCTGGGCGACCCGGAGACGCAGCCGATCCTGATGCGCCTCAAGAGCGACCTGTTCGACCTGTTGTTCGCCGCCACCGAGGGCAAGCTGGACCAGCACGAACCGCAGTGGGATCGCCGCGCTGCCCTCGGCGTGGTGTTGGCGGCCCACGGCTACCCGATGAATCCCCGAAAGGGCGACGTCATCACCGGGTTGCCTCCCGATGCCGACGACGCCATGGTCTTCCACGCGGGCACGGCGCAGGGGGCCGACGGTCAGTTGCTCACCAGCGGCGGGCGCGTGCTGTGCGCCACGGCGTTGGGTGAGTCGGTACGGGTGGCGCAGCAGCGGGCTTACGAGCTGCTGGCCCCGATCCGCTTTGACGGCCTGCAGTGCCGGCGTGACATCGGCTACCGCGCGATCAGCCGCAAGTGAGCCCAACCCCCGTGCTGTTGCCGGCCCAGTCGGCCCTCAAGCCGCGGGGCAGTGCCGTTGCGCGTGCCATCCTGCGCTGTTTCGGATGGCGCTTGCAGTTCGACGGTCTGCCGGCACAACAAGGCGTGATCCTGGTCTACCCCCACACCTCGAACTGGGACTTCGTGATCGGCGTTCTCGCCAAATGGGGGCTGGGCCTGCAGATCCGCTACTGGGGCAAGGACAGCCTGTTCAAGGTGCCGCTCCTGGGGCGCTGGGCGCGATGGATCGGAGGCATCCCCCTCGACCGGCATCACAAGCATGGCGTCGTGGGCCATACCGTGGCGGCGATGTTGCAGGCGCGTTCGCGCGGCGAGCTGTTTTGGCTGGCCGCCGCGCCGGAGGGCACCCGCTCGCTCACGCCCGGCTGGCGCAGCGGCGCCTACCAAGTGGCCGTGCAGGCCGCCGTGCCCGCTGGCCTGGCTTACTTTGACGTGTCGACCCGCACGGTGGGCCTCACGCACTTTCTGCAGCTCAGCGGCGACGTTGACGCTGATTTCGCCGCCATGCGCGCCATCTACGCCGGCAAAACGGGCTTTCGCCCGGCGCTGGCCAGCCCGGTACAACTCCGATGAGCACCCCCCTTGTTCGCGCCTATTTGCTGGACCTGCAGCAGCGCATCGTCAGCGGTCTTGAAGCCTTGGATGGCAACGCCTTTGCAGCCGACCCCTGGGAGCGCGAGCCTGGTGGCCGGCTGGAGGGCGATGGCCTGAGCCGCATGATCGAAGGTGGCGCCGTGTTCGAGCGCGCCGCCGTGCTGTTCAGCCACGTCAAAGGGCGGGTGCTGCCACCCTCGGCCACCGCCGCGCGGCCGCACCTGGCGGGCGCGCCGTTCGAGGCCTTGGGTGTCAGCCTGGTGATCCACCCGCACAACCCCTTCGTGCCCACTGTGCACCTGAACGTGCGCTTGCTCAGCGCCCAGCCCGAGCAAGGCCCAGCTGTCACGTGGTGGGGCGGCGGCATGGACCTCACGCCCTACTACGGCTTCGAGCGCGATGCCCAGCACTTCCACCGCGTGTGCCGCGATGCCGTGGGACCCGAGCGCTACGCCCGTTTCAAGCCTGCCTGCGACGAGTACTTCTTCCTCAAGCACCGCAACGAGCCGCGCGGCGTGGGTGGTGTGTTCTGGGACGACTACGAGGAAGGCGGCTTTGACGCCGGCTTCGCGTTGATGCAGTCGCTGGGCGATGCCTTCCTGAGCGCCTACGCCCCCATCGTGGAACGCCGCCACGGCTACGCCTACGAGGCCGCCCAGCGCGACTTCCAGGCCTACCGCCGCGGCCGCTATGTCGAGTTCAACCTGGTGTGGGACCGTGGCACCTTGTTCGGCCTGCAAAGCGGCGGCCGTACCGAGTCGATCTTGCTCTCGATGCCCCCGCAGGTGCAATGGCGCTACGACTGGGCGCCCGAGCCCGGCACGCCAGAGGCCAAGCTGTACACCGACTTTTTGCGCCCGCGCGATTGGGCCGATGAGCCCGCTACCCACCTGTGGCTTTAGTGGCACCCCGCCTGCGCTACGGGCTCTTCGGCGGCAGCTTCAACCCTCCCCATCGTGCCCACCGCGCGCTGGCCGATGCGGCCGTGGCCCAATTGCAGTTGGACGAGTTGGTGGTGATGCCTGCCGGCCAGCCTTGGCAAAAGGCCGGCCAACCGATGGCCGAAGCCGTTCACCGCTTGGCGATGCTGCGCCTGCAAATGCAGGGCCTGCCGCACGTCAGTGTGTCGTCGCTGGAGTTGGAGGCCGCTGGCCCCAGCATCAGTGCCGACACCCTGGACACCTTGCAACAGCAGCGGCCGGGCGACTGGTTTCTGGTGATCGGGCAAGACCAGTACGCGCGCTTGTCCAGTTGGCGCCGTGTCGAGGCCTTGCTGGCCGCTTGCACCCTGGCTGTGGTGCAACGCGGCGATCAAGCCGTGCAGGCCGATCCTGCGCTGCCGCCCCACCGCACGGTGCACCTGCACATGCCCGCCGACACTTGCAGTGCCAGTGGCGTGCGCGCCGCACGGGCACAAGGTGCCGATGTTTCCTCGCTGGTCGGCCCTGAAGTGGCCGGCTATATTGACCAACACACTCTCTACGCCGCTTGACGGCGCACCCCGCATGGACATCCGCAAGCTGCAACGCGCCATCGTCGATGGCCTTGAAGACGTCAAGGCCCAAAACATCCAGGTGTTCAACACCGAGGCGCTGTCGCCGCTGTTTGAACGCGTCATCGTTGCCAGTGGCACGAGCAACCGCCAAACCCGCGCGCTGGCTTCCAGCGTGCGTGAATCGGTGAAGAAGGCCGGCCTCGACGTGCTGCGCACCGAAGGCGAAGACAACGGTGAATGGATCATCGTGGACTGCGGCGCCGCCGTGGTGCACCTGATGCAGCCGTCGATCCGCGAGTACTACCACCTCGAAGAAATCTGGGGCGAAAAGCCCGTGCGCCTGAAGGCCACCGAGCCCAAGAAGTTGGTCAAGGCCAGCGAGCCCGATGAGCCACCTGCGGCCAAGGCCAGTGTGAAGCGCAAGACCAGCACCGGCACCGGCGGCCGCCGCGGTGGCAGCGCTGCTGAGGCGCGCCAAATGGCGGCGCCGGCCAAGAAGACGGCCAAGCCCGCCGCCAAGTCCAGTGCCACGCCAGCCCGCAAGACGGCTGCCGGCGCTGCAGCCAAGCCTGCGGCGCGCAAAGTGGCCGCGGCGCCCAAGAAGGCGCCGGTGTTTGCCGCCAAGCAAACCGTGGCTGCCGCCGCCCCGGCCAAGCGCGCGGCACCGGTCAAGTCGGCCGCCGTGAAGTCGGCACCGGCCAAGGCCGCGCCGGCCAAGCGCGCAGCACCGGCAAAAGCCGCAGCGCCCAAGGCGGCACCCGCCAAGCGCGCGGCCCCCGCCAAGTCAGCAGCCCCCAAGGCCGCGCCGGCCAAGCGTGCGCCGGTGAAGGCGGTGGCTGCGAAGAAGCCCGCCGCCAAGAAGCCAGCAGCCAAGAAAACCGCCGGCAGGTAAATCGTGCAACTGCTGCTGCTGGCCGTTGGCCAACGGCTGCCAGCCTGGGCCGATGAGGCCACAGCCGATCTGGCCAAGCGTTTCCCGCCGGACCTGCCATTCACGCTCAAAACCGTGAAGGCAGAGCCCCGCACCACGGGCAAAACGGCGGCGCAGATGATGGCCGCAGAGGGCCAGCGCTTGGCCGAAGCCACACCCCGCGGCGCCCGCCGCGTGGTGCTGGACGAGCGCGGTGAGCGGCAAACCTCGGTGCAGCTGGCCGAGCGCCTGGAGCGCTGGAAGGCCGACGGCCGCGATGTCGTGCTCTACATGGGCGGGCCTGACGGCTTGGACGCTGCCTTGAAAGACAGCGCAGACGAAAAGCTGCGCCTCTCTGACCTCACCTTGCCCCACGCCCTGGCGCGGGTGCTGCTGGTGGAGGCGCTGTACCGCGCCTGGTCCATCGGCGCTGGCCACCCCTACCACCGAGAGTAGGGGCCGCCGTGCTGCGCGCTTACAGGTAGCGCGTTTCCAGGTGTGCGCGGAAGTGCGCGGGGTTCAGCGCCTCGCCGCTGGCGCGTTGCACCAGCTCGGGCGTTTCCCAGCGTGAGCCTTGGCTCCACACCTTGGCGCGCAGCCAGTCGAACACGGGGCTGAGTTCGCCTTTGGCGATGCCGGCGTCCAGGTTAGGCTGCTCGCGGCGCATGGCGGCAAACCACTGCGCGGCGTACATCGCGCCCAGCGTGTAGCAGGGGAAGTAGCCGAACAGGCCGGCCGGCCAGTGCACGTCTTGCATGCAGCCGTTGGTGTAGTTGCCTGTTGTCGACAAGCCCAGCAGTTGCTGCATGTGGGTGTCCCATAGCGCCGGGATATCGGCCACTTCGATCTCACCTTCGATCAGCGCGCGCTCGATCTCGAAGCGCAGGATCACGTGCGCCGGGTAGGTCAC
>CAZAIR010000200.1:0-5835 GCA_964485225.1 uncultured Burkholderiaceae bacterium | reverse complement strand
GTGACGCAAGACAGCCTGCGCAGCGCCATCGGCATGGTCACCCAGGACACCTCGCTCTTGCACCGCTCGGTGCGCGACAACATCCTCTACGGCCGCCCCGACGCCACCGAGGCCGAGTTGCTCCACGCCTGCGAGCGCGCGCAGGCCACCGACTTCATCGCCTCCTTGAGCGATGCCAAAGGCCGCACGGGTTTGGATGCCCATGTGGGTGAGCGCGGCGTCAAACTCAGCGGCGGCCAACGCCAACGCATCGCCATCGCCCGCGTGATGCTCAAGGACGCCCCCATCCTGCTGTTGGACGAAGCCACCAGCGCGCTGGACAGTGAAGTCGAAGCCGCGATCCAAGCCAGCCTGTACGACCTGATGGAAGGCAAAACCGTGGTCGCCATCGCCCACCGCTTGAGCACCATTGCGGCGATGGACCGGCTGGTGGTGATGGAGCAGGGCGCCATCGTGGAGCAAGGCACGCATGCGGAGCTGCTGGCCTTGGGTGGGATTTATGCGCGGCTTTGGGCGCATCAGAGTGGGGGGTTTTTGGGGTTGGAGGACTGAGCTGACCTACGCGGTCGACGCCTCGTCGAATCGGTTCATTCTTCGTGTGCGCAGTGCTTTGCGGTGCAGGGCGGAAGGCGCCTGCGGGCTCTCACTGAAACCCCAAGCTCAAGCCAGGGGCCAGAACGGGGCCAGCATGGGGCCAGCCCCAAGAAGAGGCTTACTTCTTCTTAGCGGCCTTCTTCACCCCAGCCGCTTTCCCCGCGGCCAACAACTTATCCAACTCCTGCTCGATCTTGCTCTCGATCGTGCCCTTCAAGGCCCCCAGCAGCAGTCCCAGCTTGGCTGTCAGCTCAAACGTGGTCGCGCTGACGACCAGCTCGCCCTTCACGCCTGAGCGCACGAACTCAACGGTGTCGCTGTCGTCGCCCTCGTAGATGGTGCATTCCATGCCGAACTCGGTCTCCACCTCTTCGGCCCATTTCAGCGCGATCTTGCGTGCTTTGGTCAGGCCCAGGTTGTGGTCGCGGTGGATGTGGATGGTGGACATGGCGGCTTCGCGTAACGGGTTGGCAGTGGTGGCATTGTTGGCCGGTTCACCCCTGTCAGCGGGGCCCGGCTAACCCGCATCCCGCGTGGCTTCAGCCCAGGCCCAACGCCTTCCGCTCGGCCTTGGGGTGCTTTGCCAGGCGCGCCACCTCGGCATGGAAGCGGGGCCAGTTGCGGTCCAGGCGCTGGAACAGGGCTTCGAAGGCGGGCACTTGCAGTTGGTAGGCCGAAACCAAGGCCAGGTGCGCGTTGTTGGCACTGTTGGCCCAGTTGGCGTAGGCGCTGTAGCCGGGGTCTTGTGCAGTGAGTGCGGCCAGGTCGGCGCGCAGGCGCTCAAAGCGCTCGGCTTTGCCGCGGGCTTTGTCGGTGCTCGATGTGTCGCTGCCGTACAGCGCCAGCAGGTCGGCGCGGGCGGCCAGGGCCAGAGCGTGCCAGCGCGCGCGCCGGGCGTCGCGGAGCTGGTCGTCGGCCTCCACTGCAGGGTCGGGCGGCGTGCCTCGGGCTTGGCGCCACGCGGCCAGGCCCAGGCGCTCCACCGCGGTGGCATAGCTTTCGTTGAAGCCGCTGTCGTCGGCAGCGTAGGTGCGCTGGTGCGCCATCTCGTGGAACAGCAGCCGCGCCAGGTCGGCCTCTCGCCAGTGCAGGAAGCTGCTGAGCAGCGGGTCGCCGCCCAGCGGGTTGCTCCAGCCCAGGGTGCTGTAGGCCGGCACGCCGTAGGTGTAGACGTCCCACCCTGCGCTGCGCAGCTCGCTGGCTTGCGCGTCGGCGCGGGCGCGTTCGAAGTGGCCGCGGTAGCCCACGCAGCCCATCACCGGCGCGCACCAGGTGCGCAGCGTCAGGCTGTGGGCCGGGGTGGCCACCACGTTCCACACCACGCTGTCGGCTTCCAGCGCCGTGTAGCGCTGGTAGCTGGCGTTGTCGGGCAGGGCCAGCTCGCTCACGGCGAACGCACGCAGGGCCAGCGCGCGCTGCAGGGCGGCGCGGGTGCGCTCAGGGGTGGCGGGGTTGGCCAGCCATTCGGCCACGGGGCGGCTGCGGTTGATGAGGTCGATGTGGCCGTTGAACTGCCGCGCCCGGTAGGCCCATTCGTCCAGGCCGGCGCAGCCGCCAAGCAGCGGCGCGACCGCCAAAACCGTACGTCGTTTCAAGCGGGTTCGACCTGCACCAAGCAGTCGTAGAACGTGGCTGCGTTGCCCAGCGGCGTGAGGGCTTGGCTGGTGAGCTCGTTGACGTTCTTGCCGTCCACCCCGAACTTGCGCCACCAGATGCCCAGCCCGTTGACCACGCCGGGCCGCGCGCGGCCGTTGAGGGCGGCGCGCAGCAGCTGGCTGCCGCGGTCGTTGAACACGCGCACCATCGCGCCGTCGGCAATGCCGCGCGGGCTGGCGTCGTCGGGGTGGATCTCCAGCAGCGGCTCGCGCTCGATCGCACGCAGGCTCTTCACGTTCACGAAGCTGCTGTTCAGGAAGTTGCGCGCTGGTGGGCTGATCATGGCCAGCGGGTAACGCGCAGCCAGCTCGGGTGCGGTCTCCACGGCCTCGTAGTTGGGCACGAAGTCGGGCACGCCCAGCGTGGGGTGCGTGGCCCAGGCTTTGCCGCTGGGGGTGGGGAAGCCGCCTTGCGCCAGCGGCTGCTCGGGCACCGGCAGTGGCAGCCAGCCTTGGGCGCGCAGGGCGTCGAAGTCCATGCCGATCAACGCTTGCCGCGCCAGCGCTTCGTCGTCGTCGGCAAAGCAGGGGTCGGTGAAGCCCAGCGCCGCGGCCAGCTCCCGGAAGATTTGCGTGTTGGGCTTGGCCTGGCCCAGCGGGGCGATGGCGGGCTCGTTGATCAGCACATCGGTGTGGCCGTAGCTGGTGTGCACGTCCAGGTGCTCCAGCTGCGTGGTGGCCGGCAGCACGATGTCGGCCAGGTCGGCCGTGTCGGTCATGAAGTGCTCGAGCACCACAGTGAACAGGTCCTCGCGCTGGAAGCCGCGCACCACCTTGCCCGAATCGGGCGCCACCGCCACCGGGTTGCTGTTGTAGACCACCAAGGCCTGGATCGGCGGATCGTTCAGCTCCAGCAGCGCGTCGCCAATGGCGCTCATGTTCACGCTGCGCGGGGTGCGGCCGGCCAGCAGGTCGGGGCGCTCCAGGCCGGCTTCGTTTTTGAACGGTGCGGCCCAACCCGAGCTGCTGAGCAACATCCCGCCGCCCAAGTGCTGCCAAGCGCCGGTCAGGCACGGCAGCAGGGCGATCAGGCGCACGGCATCGCCGCCGCCACGGGCGCGCTGCATGCCGTAGTTCAGGCGGATGGCGGCCGGCGCGGTCAGCGCGTAATCGCGCGCCAGGCCTTCGATCTCGGCCACGCTCAAGCCCGTTACCTCGGCGGCGCGCGCTGGCGGCCACTGCAGGGCTTTGTCGCGCAGGCCCTCAAAGCCTTCCACGTGCGCGGCGATGTAGGCCTCGTTCAACCAGCCGTGGGTGATCAGTTGGTGCATCAGCGCCAGCGCCAGCGCGCCGTCGCTGCCCGGGCGCAGGGCCAGGTGCTGGTGGCACTTGTCGGCGGTTTCGGTTTTGCGCGGGTCGATGGCGATGAGCTTGGCGCCCGCGCGCTTGGCCTGGTTGGCGTAGGTCCAAAAGTGCAGGTTGCTGGCGATGCTGTTGCTGCCCCAAATCACGATCAGCTTGGCCTGCGCGAAGTGCCGCAGGTGCATGCCGATGCGGTGGCCATATGCCGCCGTCAGCCCCGCCGCGCCAGCGCTGGCGCAAATGGTGCGCTCCAGCCGCGCCGCGCCCAGGCGGTTCCACAGCCGGTCGGCCATGCTGCCGCCTTGCAGCAAGCCCATGGTGCCGGCGTAGCTGTAGGGCTGGATGGCCTGCTTGTCTTCGATGGCGTTGAAGCGCGCGGCGATGGTGCGCAGGGCTTCGTCCCAGCTGATGGGCTCGAACTGCGGCGGCGCGGTTTTGGGCGAGGTGCGGCGCAGCGGTGTCAGCACCCGCTCCTCGTGGTGGGTGCGCTCGGCGTAGCGGCTCACCTTGGTGCACAGCGCCCCGTGGGTGCTGGGGTGGTCGGCACGGCCGGTGACTTTGATCACCCGCTCACCCTGCACATGCACCTGCAGTGCGCAGGTGTCGGGGCAATCGTGGGGGCAGGCGCCGTTGATGATGCGTTCGGTCATGGGGAAAAGGGCCGTCGCGATGCGACCCTCGAAAGGCTGGGGACGGGACAGTGCAGCGATGATGTCACGGTGACTTCCTCCCCCCGAAAACCCTTCGACCTGCTGGTGCTCGGCGCCACCGGATTCACTGGCCGCCAACTGGTGCACGCGCTGCAGCGCCAAAGCGCCGGGCGCGGCCTGCGCATCGGCATTGCCGGGCGCAGGCCCGAAGCCCTGGCCGCCCTTGGCGCGCCCGAGTTCACGCCGCTGCCGGCCAACTTGGACGACCCCGCCAGCATCGCCAAGCTGGCCCGCAGCGGCCGCGTGCTCCTGAACCTGGCAGGCCCCTATGCCGAGCACGGCGAGGCCGTGATCCAAGCCTGCCTGGCCGGCCGCTGCCACCACCTGGACCTCAGCGGCGAGGTGTTTTGGATGCGCCACATGCTGACCCGCCACCACGCCCAGGCCTTGGAGCGCGGCGTGTTGTTGGTGCCCGCCTGCGGTTACGAGGCCTTGCCGTTTGACGTCCTGACCCAGTTCGCCGCGCAGGCGCTGCAGCAGCGCCACGGCGAGCGCGCCGCCAACCTGCACATCGGCGTTCGCTTCACCGGGGCGGCCATCAAGCGCCTGGGCGATGCCGTGAGCGGCGGCACCCTGGCCAGCATGCGCACCGTGCTGCAGCACGACCGCACCGATAGCCTGCAGCGCATGGACTGTTTGCTCCCTGACGACCTGCCCGAGGGCTGGAACGCGAATGCCAGTGCCCAGCGCAACGCCGCCCCGCTGGCGCCCTGGTGGGATGCCGCCTGGGGCACCGTGATGGCGCCCAACCTGCCCGCGCCCTTTATCAACCCGCCGCTGGTGCTGCGCTCGGCCTCGCTGGCGAGCGAGAACTTTGCGCCCACGTTCCGCTACCGCGAAGGCCTGGCCATGCGCGACGGCGTGGAGCGCCTGCTGGGCCCCCTGGCCCGCACCCTGCCCGGCAGCAGTTGGGCCCAAGCCGGCTTGGCCGGCGCCAGCCGCGCAGCACAGTGGTCGGCCGCGGCCACACTGGCCGCGCCCCTGGCCGCCCTCAGCGCCACGGCTGGCGGCAGCAGCGAGATGGCGCGCACCGCCTTGCAGCGCTTGATCGAGATGGTCGGCCCCAAACCCGGCGAAGGCCCGAGTGACGAACTGCTCAGTGCTTGCGGCTACGAGCTGCAGTGGCGCCTGGAAGGCGAGCGCGGCACCCGCTTGAACGGCTGCCTGACGGCGCAGGGCCACCCTGGCTACCGCTCCACCCCCGAAATGATGGCCGCCGTGGGCCTGGCCCTGGCCGAAGGCCAACTGGGCCAAGGCCGCGCCGGCTTCTTGAGCCCCGGTGCTGCCTTTGGCGCCGAGGCCCTGCCCCTGCTGGTGCCCGCCGGCCTGCACCATGCCTTTGAAGACGAAGGAGCCCCCGCATGAAGCTGCTCGACACCCTGCTTGCCGCCGGTGAAGACCTCACCCGCATCCGGCGCGACATCCACCAACACCCCGAGCTCTGCTACCAAGAGCAGCGCACCAGCGACCTCATCGCCAACCAGCTCACCGCTTGGGGCATCCCGGTCATCCGCGGCCTCGGCAAAACCGGCGTGGTCGGCATCGTGCAAAACGGGGATTCGAAGCGCGCCGTG
>CAZAIR010000199.1:0-5842 GCA_964485225.1 uncultured Burkholderiaceae bacterium | reverse complement strand
GCGCCCGCCAGGCCTGCGGCGACAGGTGGCTGTCGTCATGCTCATCCGGCGGCGGTAGGGGCTGCCCGGGCGTTTCGGGCAGGCCCAGCGCCACGATCTCGGGCTTCACGCTCACCTTCAAGCGCCCGAACGGCGGCGCGCTGCACGCGCTGTGCTTGAAGGGCATGCCGGCCAGCGCGCCGTCCAAAAAATCAGGCTGCTGCAGCGCGGCTTCCAGGGCCGCCACGGCGCTGGCGGGGCCCGCCACGGTGCCGTTGATGCCCTCGGTGGCCAACACGATGGCACCCCACAGGCCGCTGGCCCGCTCGCGCAGCTGCGCCGCCAAGGCGACCGGGTCGGCAATCGGCGTGAAGCGGTAGAAGGCGCTGTGGAGTTGGGCGGACAAAGCTGGGGTGTTCCGGTGCGGGTGGTCTGGCGGCATTTTCGCGGGGCTCAGAGCAGGGGCTCGGGCTCGCCCGGCTGCCACACGGTCAGCTTGGTGCCGATGGCGGCAAAAAGGGGCGTGGCTGTGAGGCGCTGCAGCCAGTCGCGCAGATGCGGCAGCGGTGCCTGCGCCCACCACGCGCCGTCCACCGCAGCGAACTGCCGCACAAAAGGCAGCAGCGCCATATCAGCCAAGCTGGGTGTGGGTCGCAGCAGGGCGGCGTGCTGGCTCAAGGCCCGCTCCATTGGCGCCAACAACTGCGTGACAGCGTCGTCGCGGTGGTGCAGTGCCACCGCGCTGGTGGGGCCACCGGCGGCGTATTTGTAGGCATCCAGGGCGCGCTTGAAGGCGCCGTCATTGCACGCGATCCAAGCCTGCATCGCCGCATGCTCGGCCTCGCTGGCGCTGGTGCACAGCCAGTCTTCGGGGTCGTGCTGCTCCAGGGCCCAGCGCATGATGTCCAGGCTCTCGTCCACCACCTGCCCATGGGGCAGTTGCAGCACCGGCACCGTTCCCTTGGGTGAGGCCGCCAGCAGCGCGGCCGGCTTGGCGCGCAGGCTCACCTCCCGCACCCGCACGGTCACGCCGGCCACTTTCAGGCCTAAGCGTGCCCGCATGGCGTAGGGGCAGCGGCGGAAGGAGTACAGCAGCGGCAGGCTGGGGGCGATGGGCTCGGTTGGCATGGCGGGCGAGATCATCGGTGCTCGGTGCGCCTGCACCATCTGCCTGCAATCCGCGACATTTTTCTGACCTCAGACCGTGCGGCTCGAACCCTGGCGGCCGCCTCGGCTGCCGAGGCGGTAGGCTGGCTGCTTCCAGGGACCCCTGACCCGAGCCGCTGCCTGTGCCTGAAATGCCCCCCAATGAAGCCCAGCGCTTGGCGCGTTTGCGTGCGCTGCAGGTGCTGGACACCCCGCCCGAGCCGCTGTTCGACAGCCTGGCCCGCTTGGCCGCCGCTGCTTGCGGGGTACCCATTGCGCTGCTGAGCCTGGTGGATGGCCACCGGCAGTGGTTCAAGGCCAATGTGGGCCTGGAAGGCACGGCCGAGACGGCCCGCGAGGCGGCGTTCTGCGCTCACACCATCCAGGGCGATGACTTGATGGAGGTGAGCGATGCCATGCTCGACCCCCGTTTTGCTGACAACGTGTTGGTGCTGGGTGATCCCTTCATCCGCTTCTATGCCGGCGTGCCTTTGGACCTGGGCGACGGCCTGCACCCAGGCACCTTGTGTGTGATCGACCGGGCGCCGCGCACCCTCACGCCGGCCCAGCGCCAGACGCTGACGGAGCTGGCGCGCATCGCCGCACAGTCGCTCCTCGTGCGCGAAGCCGAGCAGAAGGCCGCGCGGGCCGCGGCAGCGGCTTTGATGGACCGCGAGCGCAAGTTCCGCGAGTTGTCCGACTTCTCGCCGCTGGGTGTGTTCCATACCGATGCCCAGGGCCGTTGCACGTATGCCAACGCAGCTTGGCAAGACATCTATGGCCTGAGCCTGGAGGAGGCCCTGGGTGATGGCTGGGCCCGCACGCTGCACGCAGAAGATGCTGCGGCCGTCGCCGCCGAATGGCAGGTGACGGCCTTGGCTGGGCTGCCTTTTGACAAGTCGTTCCGGGTGCGGCGGCCTGATGGCAGCGTGCGCCATGTGCGCAGTCGCGCGCGCCGCATGGATGGGGTTCAGGGCGAAAGCCATGGCTTTGTCGGCATCGTGGAAGACGTGACCGATGCCCTGCTTGCGCAGGCGCAGCTGCGCCAGTCGGAAGCGCTGTTGGAGCGAGCCGGTCAGCTCACCGGCGTGGGGGGCTGGCGTCTGGAGTTGGCGACCAAAGAGCTGGTGTGGTCGGCACAAACCTGCCGCATCCATGGCCTGCCCGCGGGTCACAAGCCCACCTTGGATGAGGGCCTGTCGTTCTACAGCGCCGATGCGCGCTTGACCCTCTCGCGCCTGTTGCAGCGCGCCGCCGAGCATGGCGAAGGCTTCGATGTTGAGTTACCCATGCGGACCATCAACGGCCGCAGCGTGTGGGTGCGCAACCTGGCCGAAGTGGAGCGCGAGAACGGCGTTCCAGCGCGCTTGTTGGGTGCCTTCCAGGATGTGACCGAGCGGCTGGAAATGCAGCGCGCTTTGGCCCACAGCAACCAGCAGCTGCGGCAGGTCTATGCACAAACCCCCGCCTTGCTGTTGTGGATGGACGAGGCAGGCAGCGTCATGGGTTTCAGCGAGCGCTTGGCGCGTCGCTTGCAGTGCCACGAGACCTCGCTGCGTGGCAGCCGCCTGCTCGATTGGCTGGACCCCAGCTCGCGGCTGATGCTGCAGCGCCAAGCCCTGCCCACGCTGTGGGCCGAGGGCCGCATTGACCGTGTGCCCTGCAGCTGGTTGTGTGCTGATGGAACCCGCATGGAAGCGCTGTTGAGCGCCACCGTTGAGCGGGAGCGCGAGCTGCGCCCTGAGCTGCGCCGCGCGCTGGTTTCACTCGACGATGTGACCGAAACCGTGCTGCGCACCCAAGAGCTGGCCCGCGAGCAGCAGCTGCGGGCCCAGGTCGAGGGGCATGCCGCCAGCCTCAACGAACTGTTGACCGAGCGCAGCGAGATGCTCAGCGTGCTCGCCCACGAAGTGCGGCAGCCCTTGAACAACGCTTCCGCCGCGCTGCAAAGCGCGGCCTTCACCCTGGCCGCACGGGGGGACGCCGAAGCCAGCCAGCCGCTGATGCGCGCTCAGCGCGTGCTGGGGCATGTGATGGCCGGTGTGGACAACACGCTGGCTGTGGCTTCGCTGTTGGCCGAGGGCGGCGCCGCCACCTTGGCCGAGGGCGACCTCGACACCTTGGTGGCCATTGCGATTGCCGACATGCCTGCGCCCGAGCGGGCCCGCGTGGTGGTGGAGCGGGCCACCACCGCACGCACAGTGATGGTTGACTCGGGCCTCATGCGCTTGGCGTTGCGCAACCTCTTGGCCAACGCGCTGGCTTTCGCGCCGCCCACTGAAAGTGTGGTCTTGCGCCTGAGCGACGCTGCGCATGGCGCAGGCTTGTGCATCGATGTCATCGACACCGGGCCCGGTGTGGCCAAAGAAGTGCATGCCCGCTTGTTCCAGCGCGGCGCGCGTGGGCCTGCGCATGAGCGCCGGGGCAGCCACGGCTTGGGTCTTTACATCGTGCGGCGGGCCATGGAGCTGCAGGGTGGCCGCGCCTTGCTGCTGCACACCGGCCCCGAGGGCACCGCCATGCGACTGGAGCTCAACGAAGACCCCCACTGACCCAGCATCCGGCGCAACGCGCCGGCCGGGTTTTCAGGCCTCGTTCAGCGGTGCACGGAAGGCGTAGCCCACGCGCGACTTGCTCTGCAGAGGCACCGCCAGCGGGGTGGCCCGCTCGATGCGGCGGCGCAGCCGGAAGATGGTGGCGTTGAGCGGGTCGCTGGCCCCCTCGTCCACGCTGCGGCCCAAGCGTTGCAGCAGTGTTTCCCGGGTCACCACCTCGCCACGGGCTTGCAGGAAACAGTCGACGACGGTGAGGTCGGTCTCGCTCAAGGCCACCCGAGCGCCATCCGGGGCGACCAGGTCGCCGCTGCGGCGGTCCAACAGCCACACGGCGTCGGTGCTGGGGTTGCGGGTGCTGCGTCGGTGCACGGCTTCCACGGCCAGCGCCACTTGCTCAAACTGCACCGGCTTGGCCAGGTACATGTCGGCCCCGGCGCGCACCACGGCGGCAAAGGCATCGGGTGCCATGCGTCCCGACACCACCAGCACGCCCGCTTGCGTGCGCAAGCGCAGGATCTTGATCAGTTCTACGCCGTCCACACCCGGCAGCGACAAGTCCACCACATAGAACTCGAACTGGTAGGCGGTGGGCGCGGCCAACAGCCGGTTGCTGTCAGCGAACGAGTGCACCTCGATGCCCATCGCCTGCAGGTGCTGGGTCAGGTAGAGGCTGTATTCCGGATCGTCGTCAATGAGTGCCAGCGTTTTGGGCAGCATAGGGTTCCTCCGTCGCGGATTTTGGGGCGTCAATGACCGCCCCTTCGCGCAATCTTTCAGGAACCGGTGCGAATCTTTCGCGAATTCAGCTTGACTTGGCGCGCATCAATTGGGGGTTTGCGCGAACAGCGCGGCGAAGGCGCCGGCGGGGTCGCCTGCGAACAAGGTGTCGGCCCACTGCGTCTCGCGAGAGCGCACGGTGGCCAGGAACTCTTCGGCACCGCGCATGCCGCGGAAGGTGTCGAAGCCGCACTCCAGGAAGGTTTGCAGCTCGCGCAGGCCGGCCGCCGCGGCGGGGCCGCGCATCATGCGCAGCGCGTGGCGCAGCAGTGGCTTGGCGGTGTAAGCGTCGAGCGAGCGGCCTACCTGCAAGGTGAGCTCGATCTGTGCACGGCGCGCCTCGGGCCGACCGACTTGTACCCACGCGGTCACATAGCCGGCGGGGGTCAGTGCGTCGGCGTTGAGCAAGCCTTGCGCCATTTGTGTGTCCAGCGATTCACTGAGTGCATGCAACTGCGCCAGGTGACTGACCGTGGCCACCACCTCGGCCGGGAACAAGCGCACCAGCGGTCGCACGATGCGCTGGAACTGCGCGTCGCGTTGGGTGAAATCGCGCGGGCCGTACAGCTCGTCCAGAAAAAAACGTGAGGCGCCGCCATACCGTGGGTGGGCCAGCAAATCGGCGTAGCTCAGCCGAAAGCGCTGTTGCTGGAAGGCTTTGAGCGCCACGGTGCGCGCCGCCAGCGCCGGGTTGGCAGCGCGTTGGGCGCGTTCGCTGGCCACGCTGGCCAGCGCGTCGAGGATGGCTTGTCCGGTCGGGTCTTGCATGCCCGCGGATTTTCAGGCGGGCGTGGCTTCGTCCTTTAGAACCCCGCGTCGAATCTGGTCCAGCTCAATGCTCTCGAACAGGGCTTGGAAGTTGCCTTCGCCGAAGCCTTCGTTGCCCTTGCGCTGGATGATCTCGAAGAAGATCGGGCCGATCACTTCCTTGGTGAAGATCTGCAGCAGCAGCTCTTTCTCGGCGCCCAGGTGTGCGGCGCCGTCGATGAGGATGCGCAGACGGCGCAGCTCGTCGACGTTTTCGCCGTGGTTCGGCAGGCGCTTGTCGATCAGGTCGAAGTAGGTCTCGATGGTGTCCTGGAACTCGACGCCCGACTGCTTCATGCCCTGCACGGTTTGGTAGATGTGCGGGCTGCTGAGCGCGATGTGCTGGATGCCTTCGCCGTTGTAGAGGTGCAGGTACTCGGCGATCTGGCTCTTGTCGTCGCTGCTCTCGTTGATGGGGATGCGGATCTTGCCGCAGGGGCTGGTCATGGCCTTGCTCTTCAGGCCGGTCAACTTGCCCTCGATGTCGAAGTAGCGCACCTCGCGGAAGTTGAACAGGCGCTCGTAGAAGTCGGCCCATTCCTTCATGCGACCGCGGTAGACGTTGTGCGTCAGGTGGT
>CAZAIR010000198.1:0-5842 GCA_964485225.1 uncultured Burkholderiaceae bacterium | reverse complement strand
TTGAGCCACTCCAGCTAAATCAATGACTTACGCGCTTTGGTGTCGAACTCGGGTTCTCCAGCCCGGCCGCGGCGCTGATGTCGACCCAGACGCGCATCCAGCTCCTCACCGGCAAGCCGAACGCCACCGCCGATGAGCAGAACGAGGTGGCCGGCCTGGAGGTGCTGCGCGATGCGCTGGCCCCGCTGGTGCAAGATCCGACGGCCAAGCACTTCAGCCGCTACCAGCGGCTGCTGCGTCTGCTGCGGTCGCAGGATTTCGCGTGGGATGTGAGCGATGCCAACGACCGCCTGGTCATCTTCTCCGAGCGCATCGATACGCTGGAGTGGCTCAAGCGCCAGCTCACCGCCGACTTCAAGCTCAAGACCGGTCAGCTCGAGGTGCTGCACGGAGGCGCCGGAATGACCGACACCGAGCAGCAGAAGCTTGTCGAGCGCTTCGGCCGCCTGGAAGACCCCATCCGCATCTTGCTGTGCTCCGACGTGGCAAGCGAGGGCTTGAACCTGCATTACTTCTGTCACCGTCTGGTGCACTTCGACCTGCCGTTCTCGCTGATGGTGTTCCAGCAGCGCAATGGCCGGGTGGACCGCTACGGCCAAAAGCACCAGCCGCACATCGTCTACCTCTTCACCGAGGCCCAGACCGAACGCATCAAGGGCGACCTGCGCACCTACGAGATCCTGCAGCGCAAGGACGAACAGGCCTACCTGAACCTGGGCGACCCGTCGGCATTCCTCAATGTCTTCGACCCCGAGAAGGAAGACGAGAAGGTCACCGGCTTCCTCGCCGACGGCCTGACACCCGAGCAAATTGAGGCCAAGCTCGACCAGGAAGCCGCCAGTGTCGGAGGCAACGACGACGGCGATTTCCTCCTGCAGCTGTTCGGCGGCGAGGCCGCGCCGGCCGCGCCCACGAGCAGCCTCGCTCACATCGACGAGCCCGGTTCTCTGTTCGACAGTGACTACCACTACGCCAAGACCGCGCTGACGCAGCTGAACCTGGGCGGTGCCCTGTGCCAGTGGACGGCACACGATGCCGAGCGAATCATCGCCATCACCGCGCCGCATGACCTGCAGGAGCGCCTGCGCCAGTTGCCGCGCGAGGTGCAGGACGAGAAGGACTACTACTCGCTGTGCGCCGACCCCGTCCGCATGGCCCAAGCCATCGAAACCGCCCGCCAGGCCAAGGCCGAAGACGACACCTGGCCGCAGCTGCACTACCTGTGGCCGCAGCACCCCATCATGGAGTGGCTGGGCGACCAGGTCATGTCGGGCGTCAAGCGCCACAGCGCACCACTCATCCAAAGCCCGTCCATTCAGCCCGAAGAAGAGGCCTTCGTGCTGATGAGCCTGGTGCCCAACCGCAAGGGCCAGCCCATGCTGCTCGAGTGGCGCGTGGCGACGCGGCGCGGCGGCACCGGCGCCTTTGCGCTGGAGGCCTTCGACGCCTTCGTTACCCGGGCGGGACTCAAGGCCGGCAAGCTGCCCAACCGCGGGCACGTGCCAGGGCTGGAGCAAGCCACCGCGCGACTGCAGCAGGCGCTGCCGCAGGCTGTGCGCTCGATGCACGCACACATGCTCTCCAGGCAGGCGGCCTTTGCCGCAGGCCTCACCGAGCGTCTGGAAGGCACGTTGAAAGACCTGGAGCGCCTTCAGGGCCGCCAGCTCGAGCAACTGAAGCTGGCGCTGGAGAACCAGCTGGAGACGGTCAGGCGCGGCCGCTTTGAGCAGCGCAGCCAGCAAATCAACCGCGTCTTCGACGAGTACCGCCAGTGGGTGCAGGACACCCTTACCACCGAGCCCCAGCCCTGGATTCAGGTGCTGGCCGCCGTGTGCCACCCCAGCGCCATCAAAGCCGCCTGACCATGCCAGTGCTCGACGCCGTCCAGACCTTCGCTGGCATCGCCAACGAGAACGAGTTCTACAGCCATCACTATCTGGCCGAAATCTTCAGGGACAACATCAAGGCCCGCCTCGAAGCCTGGGAAGCCGCCGAGTCCGAACACCCGGGCGAGGACGCCTTCCGCGCGCCGCACAAGCGGCTGCAGTCCTGGGCGCAGAAGTGGTTCAGCCTGCGCGGGCAGGTGCCCCGTGGCCACGACGAAGCCGACCGCTGGCAGCACTTCACGCAGCTGCAAGCCGGCCTGCTGCAGGCGCTGGGCTACGACGCGCCACCCAAGGCACCCGTGGTGCACGAGCTGGTGCCTGGCCTGCCACTGCCGCTGTGGCACCTCCAATCGCCGCGCCTGGCCATCATCCCGGCCTACCAGCCCGGCGCCGAGAACGAAGACCTGCTCGACCACCAGCTGCTGAGCCTGCACCTCGGCGGCCAGTCCGTGCCGCCCGCCATGCAGCGCGAAACCTGGGCCGAGCTGCTGTCCGATGCCGTGTTCGGCGCCGAACAGCCGCCGCGCTACGTGCTGCTGCTGGGCCTGGACCATTGGCTCCTCCTTGACCGCTACAAGTGGCCCAACAACCGCGCCCTGCGCTTCGACTGGGCCGACATCCTCGACCGCAAGGATGCCGACACCCTCAAGGCCTGCGCCGCACTGCTGCACAAGGACTGCCTGGCCCCCGGCGAAGGCGGCAGCCTGCTTGAAAGCCTGGACGAGAACGCGCACAAACACGCCTTCGGCGTCAGCGAAGACCTGAAGTACGCGCTGCGTGAGGCCATCGAGCTGTTGGGCAACGAGGCGGCTCGCCAGCTCGACCAGCAGGCCAGCGGCAGCAAGAAGAGCGTGTACTCCGGCCAGTACAAGCTGGACCCTTCGCAGCTCAGCCTGGAATGCCTGCGGCTGGTGTATCGGCTGCTGTTCATGTTCTACATCGAGGCGCGGCCCGAGCTGGGCTACGTGCCCATCGCACGCAGCGAGGTCTATCTCAAGGGCTACAGCCTGGAGAGCCTGCGCGACCTGGAGCTGCAGCCGCTCACCAGCCCCCGGGCGCACGACGGCCACTACTTCGACGCCACCCTGCGGCGCCTGTTCAAGCTGGTGGCCGAAGGCTGCGGCCTGGGCCCCGCCACACAGCAGCTCAGCCCCACCGTGGCGGGTGCGAAGGAGGTGTTCGCGCTGGCGCCGCTGGACAGCCGCCTGTTCGACGACGCCACGCTGCCGCTGCTGAACAAGGTGCGCTTCCCCAACCACCTGTGGCAGCGTGTCATCCGGCTGATGTCGCTCAGCCGCGGCCAGGGCCGCGGCCGGCGTAGCGGGCGCGTCAGTTACCAGCTGCTCTCCATCAACCAGCTGGGCGCCGTGTACGAAGCCCTGCTCAGCTACCGCGGCTTCTTCGCCGCCGACGACCTCTACGAGGTGAAGCCCGCACCGAAGAAGGGCCGCGCCGCGGCCGCGGAGGCCGAGGCCGACGAAGACGACGAAGGCCCCGAGGATGACGACGAGTCCGACAAGCCGAGTGCGCGGGGCCGTCGCGCCGGCGGCGCGCAGAACAGCGAGGCCGACAAGCTGGAGAACGCCTGGTTCGTGCCCGCCGGCCGCCTGGCCGAGTACCACGACGACGAGCGCGTCTACGACATCGACAGCAACGGCCACCGCAAGCTGCGCCTCTACCCCAAGGGCAGCTTCATCTACCGCCTGGCCGGGCGCGACCGGCAGAAGAGCGCCAGCTACTACACCCCGCAGGTGCTCACGCAGTGCCTGGTGAAGTACGCGCTGAAGGAACTGCTGGCGCCCGAGAACGGCCGCGTGAAGAAGGCCGACGACATCCTCACGCTCACCGTCTGCGAGCCCGCGATGGGCAGCGCCGCGTTCCTGAATGAAGCCGTCAACCAGCTGGCCGACGCCTACCTAGAGCGCAAGCAGGCCGAAGAAGGCCGGCGCATCCCGCACGACGACTATGCGCAGGAGCTGCAGAAGGTGCGCATGGTGCTGGCCGACCGCAACGTGTTCGGCGTGGACCTGAACCCGGTGGCGGTGGAGCTGGCCGAGGTGTCGCTGTGGCTCAACGCCATCTACGGCGAGCCTATGCAGGACAAGGATGGCAACCCGCTGCCCCTGAAGCCGGCCCGCGTGCCCTGGTTCGGCTACCAGCTCTTCGCCGGCAACAGCCTCATCGGGGCGCGTCGGCAGGTCTATCGCGCCACCAGCGTGCTGCGGGGCGCCAAGCCCGCCTGGTACGAAGAACCGCCGCGCCGCGTGACGGCGGCCGAGCCGCGCCGGGCCGACGACATCTGGCACTTCCTGCTGCCCGACCCCGGCATGGCCGACTATGCCGACAAGGACGCCAAGAAGCTCTACCCCGACGACTTCGAGCGGCTGAGGCGGTGGCGTCGCGACTTCACGAGGTCGCTGTCGAACGTCGAGGTCGGCCGGCTGCAGCAGCTGAGCACGGTGGTGCAGGACCTGTGGGACGAACACACCAAGGCGCTGGCGCGCGACCGGGCGCGCACCGAAGACCCGCTGGATGTATGGCCGCACCGCAAGGGCCGGCACGACGAACACGGGCCGCTGTCGCGGGCGCAGAAGGAGGCCATCCGCCGCGAGGGCCTGCTGAACGAAGACGGCGACCTCGCCACACCCTTCCGCCGGCTGAAGCTGGTGATGGACTACTGGTGCGCGCTGTGGTTCTGGCCTATCACCGAGAGCGCGAATCTGCCGAGCCGCGAGGCGTGGTGGCTAGAGGTGGGGGCCATCCTAGAAGGCAACGTGGTCGACGTGACGGCGCAGCCGGCGTTGGACCTGCAGCCGGCGGCCGACGAGCCACCGGCACCGTGGGTGCCCGAAGTGCAGGGCTCTTTTGCCGGCTTCGAGACGCAGCTTCCACTTCAGCAGGCTGCGGAGGCCCCTCGGTTGCACGACCGCTTTGGACAACTGCGTATCGGTCGCCTGCGCGAAGCGTTTCCACGAGTCTCGCAGGTCGAGGCCATTGCCGCGCGGCGGCGCTTCATGCACTGGGAACTGTGCTTCGCTGACGTGTTTACGCGAATGAGCGGGTTTGACTTGGTACTCGGAAACCCGCCCTGGCTAAAGGTGGAATGGAATGAATCTGGTGTGCTAGGCGAACGGAATCCGCAGTTTGCGATTCGCAGTATCAGCGCCACCGCCCTTTCAAAGCTACGAGCGGACGCTTTCAGTACTTTCGCAGGCCTGCAGGCGACATGGGCCGAAGAACTGCAGGAGGCAGAGGGAACGCAAAGATTTTTGTGCTCAGTACAGAACTACCCAATTCTCAAGGGCGCCCAGTCCAACCTGTATAAATGCTTCCTGCCCATCGGTTGGTACTTGTTGGGAAGTGCAGGCATTTGCGCTTACATACACGAAGAGGGCGCGTATGAGGACCCTCGAAATGCCGAGCTTCGAGCAGAGATGTACAGGAGGCTCAAGTACCACTTTCAATTCCGGAACCAGAAGAAGCTGTTCCCAATCGGCAACACGAAGAAGTATGGACTAAACATCTTTAGCTCAAGTCCGGGGCCGGTAGGTTTTGACAACATAGCGAACCTCTTTCATCCTTCGACGATTGACGAATGTTACCGTCATGACGGCACGGGAACTGTTGGTGGCTACAAGCATACCGACGGAGAGTGGAATATTGATGGGCATGCCCATCGAATAATAAGAATAGACAGCGCTGCCTTGGAGGTGATTCGGAATCTATTCGAGATGCCCGAGACGTCTCCGTCTTGCGCACGAGTTCCAGCGCTCCATGCGCAGCCTCTCTTCCATGCCATCAAGAAGTTATCGGTCTTTCCGAGCAAGTTTCGAAGTTCCGGTGTCAAGAGCTTCTCAACCGAGCTTTGGCATGAGACTGCGCAAGACAAAGACGGTACCATTTCCAGGGATGAAGGTAGGCGTGCGCAGTTTCCTGATTCGGTAAATCAACTGATT
>CAZAIR010000197.1:0-5867 GCA_964485225.1 uncultured Burkholderiaceae bacterium | reverse complement strand
AAGGCCACGGCCCACATGGCTTCCACCATGCGCAGGCGGGCGTCGATGTCCCAGTGGGCGTTGATGGCGCTGGTGAACTGGTGAAAGTCGGTCGCGTCTTGGGCGGCCCCTTCGGCGCGGGCCAGCAGGGTTTCGCGCTCGTCATTGCTCATCGGGAACAGGCGCGTCAGGGTGTCCAGCACGTGTTGGCGCTCGGCCGCTGGGAAGGCGCGGTCGGCGCGCATCACCTCCACCAGCAGCACGGCGGTGGCCAGCTCCAGGGTGTGGGCGGTGGGCGCCGCCGGCTTGCCGCTGCCGGGGGCCAGCAGGGGGGCGAACAGCTCTTGCAGGGTGCGCAGCATGGTGGGGTGTGCAGGTGGTGGCGGCCGTATCGTGCCACTGCGGCTGGCACCGGCCGCAGAGTTCAAGCCGCGGGCAGTTGGGCGTTCAGCCAGCGCGTGGCTTCGCGCTGCAAGGCGGCGCCGGCGCGGTGGCCGTCGTCGGTCTGCACGAACTTGAACCGCTCGCCCTCGCCACGGGGCCATGCCAGCGCCAGGCGGCGCACGGTGGCTTGCACGGCATCCCAGGGGAACAGCGTGTCTTGCGGGGATCCGAACAGCAGCAGCGGGCGCGGGGCGATGAGGGCGGCCACGTCGGGGTGGTCGAGTTCGGCCGCCAGGCCCGGATGCAGCATGGCGTAGGCCGATTGACCTTGCAGCGTGTGCTGGCCCGGCCGCAGCAGGCCTTCGCGGCTGCACAGCCAGTGCGCGGCCACGCAGGCCTGCACCTCGTCGGGCGCCAGCGCCGCCAGTTGCCAAGCGCGCAGCGCGCCCATCGAAAAGCCGGCGGTGGCCACCCGCAAGGGGTCCACATGCGGTTGCTGGCGCAGCCAACGCAGGGCGCGCAGGTCGTCGCTGGCGATCAGCCCAGCCCAGCTGAGGCCCAGCTGCTGCAGGTGGGCGGCCAGGGCTTGCTGGTCGTCGCGCGCGAAGCCAGGGCGGGCGCGTTCGCCCCAGCCCAGGGCGTCAGTGGCCAGCACGGCGTAGCCGGCTTGGACCAGCGTGTGGCCCCACCAGCGGCCGTCGAAGTGGCGCGTGGCCCAGGCCTGGGCGCTGATCGAGCGGGGGGCGTCGCCCATCGGGTTGATCAGCTTCTCCTTACCGATGTCAAAGCGCGCGCCGTGGTCGTGCAGCAGCAGCACGGCGGGGTGTGGGCCGCGCGTTTTGGGGCGCAGGTGCAGGGCGGTGGCGCGCTGGCCCAGGGCCAAGCGCAGCGACAGGCGCTGCGCGAGGTGGTCGCCGCGGTCCTCCTGCGCCAGCAACTGGGCGTCAAACGGGCTGCCGTCGTCGCCCGGCTGCCAGATGTGCCTGCGGGCCAGCGCCCGGGCCTCGCTGGGCCAAGCGGCGTCGGGGCGCCACGCGAGGCGAGGGCGGTAGGCCGCTTGGTGGGCGTGCAGCTCGCCGTCCAACCCATCGGCCCAGGCCGGCCAAGCCGCTGCCAAGCCCCACAGGGCAGCCCGGCGCCGGGAAACGGCAGGAATCAACAGCGGCTTGGTGGAAACCGGCATGGAGCGGGCCTTCGTTGCGTGACAAGGTACCTCGCTTTGCGTTCGGGCCCTTCGGCTTGGGCGCGCCATGCAGAGGGCAGTAACAGATGGGCGAGGCAAGGGCGCGACGCGCCGCGTTGCAAGGTTTGGTGGGGCTGGGCCTGTGCGCCAGCTGGCCCAGCGCCCGTGCCCAGCGCGAACCCCTGACCTTGCGTGTGGGCTGGGGCAACTCGCCGCCCTACCAAATGGAAAGCGCCCACGCGAAGCCGCACCACCCTGCGGGCTTGGACATCGAGCTGATGACCCTGTGGGCCCATGCCGCCGACGTGCAAGTCGAGTGGGTGCAGGCGACCTGGGCGCGGCAGTTGCTGGAGGTGCAGGCGGGCACGCTGGACGTGATGATGTCGGCCACGCCCTCGGCCGAGCGCCGCGTGTTCGCTGACTTCACCGACCCCTACCGCCACGAGCACCTCGGCCTGGTGGCCTTGGCCGGCCGGGGTCTGGAACTGGGCAGTTTGCGCGAGCTGGAGGGCCGCGCGGTGAAGGTGGGTGTCATGCGCGGCATGGCCTTTCCACCGGACTTGGCGCAGGCCTTGGCCAGCCCTGGTTTGCAGCAGGCGCTGGTGCCCTTGCGCGGCGACGACCTCACCCTGGCCGCGCTGCGCGCCGGCCGCTTGACTTACATCGTGGGCGACACGGTCTCGCTGGCTGCGCATGCCGCCCGCCAGCCCGGTGCCCCGATCACCGTCGCCCTGGCGTTCAAGGGGGAGCCGGTGCACCTGCTGGTGTCGCGTCACGCTTTGGCGCGCACACCCGATTTGCTGCAGCGGCTCAACCACGCACTGAGCCGGGCCCGCGCCTCGGCGACTTGGGCTCGCACCTTGGCGCGCTACCCCGCGGCGACATCACCGCTCAAGCCGCAAAAGCCAGCGGCAGCGCCAGCGACAGCGCCGGCCAGTAGGTGACCAGCAGCAGCGTGGCCACCAGGGCGCCGTAGAACGGCCAGATGCTGCGCATCACCTCGCCCACCGACACCCCGCCAATTGCACAGCCCACGAACTGCGTGCTGCCCACCGGCGGCGTGTTCAGCCCCAGCGCGCAGTTCAGCAGCATGACGATGCCGAACTGCGTCGGGTCCATGCCGGCTTGCTGGCAGATGGGCAGGAAGATCGGCGTGCAGATCAGGATGGTGGCCGCCATGTCCAAGAAGGTGCCGAGCAGGAACAGCAGCAGGTTCACCATCAGGAAGATGACCCAGGGCTCGCTGCTGATGCTGCGCAGCAGGTCACCCGCCACTTGGGGCACCTCGTACAGGGCCAGCAGGTAGCCAAAGGCACTGGAGATGCCGATCAGGAGCAGCACCACGCCCGTGGTCTTGCAGGCCTTGGCGCAGGCTTCCAAAAAGCCGCGCCAGCTGAGCGAGCGGTACACCAGCACAGTGACGAGCAGCGCCCAGCACACCGCGGTGGCGGCCGACTCGGTGGCCGTGAACACCCCACTCAAGATGCCCACCAAGATGATGACCACCACCATCAAGCCTGGCAGCGCAGCCACGAAGGCCGTGCCCACCGCCGCCCAGCCGGGAAAGGTGACGTGCGTGGGGTAGCCGCGCTTCACCGCCACGCCATAGGCCGCGGCCAGGTTGGCCACGGTGAGCAGCAGGGCCGGCAGCAGTGCCGCCAAGATCAGGTTGAACACGCTGACCGCCGCGATGCCCGAGGCCGCCAGCACGTAGATGATGAGGTTGTGCGAGGTGGGCATCAGCGCACCCACCAGCGAGGCGTGGGTGGTGACGTTGACCGCGTAGTCGGCGTGGTAGCCCTCGCGCTTCATCATCGGGATCATCACGCTGCCCATGGCCGACACATCGGCCAGCGGCGAGCCGGCCACACCGCCGAACAAGCTGCAGCCCACCACGTTGCTCATGCCCAGGCCCCCGCGCACATGGCCCACCATGCGGTTGGCGAGGTTGACGATGCGCTGCGCGATGCCGCCATGCAGCATCAGCTCACCGGCAAAAATGAAGAAGGGGATGGCCAGGAACGAGAACACCTGCATGCCCCCGACCATCTTCTGGAACACCAGCGCGATGGGCAGGTCGGCCGCCACGATGGTGGCGACCGACGACAGGCCGATCGCAAAAGCCACGGGCACGCCCAAGAGCAGCAGCAGCAAAAAGCTGCCGCCCAAGATCCAAAGTTCCATGTCAAATTCCTGCGGGTTCGATGGTCTGGCCGCGCCACAGCGCGATCAGGTGTTCGATGCAAAACAGCACGATCAAGGCACCGCCCACCACCATCGGCAGGTAGTCCAGCCCGTCGGGGATGCCCAGCATCGGCTTGGGTTCGCTCCAC
This sequence comes from uncultured Burkholderiaceae bacterium, assembly GCA_964485225.1. GTDB lineage: Bacteria > Pseudomonadota > Gammaproteobacteria > Burkholderiales > Burkholderiaceae_C > Inhella. The sequence goes on along the minus strand of CAZAIR010000197.1, from coordinate 1,988 downwards.
TTCAGCGCCATCCACTGCCAGCCGCTGGTGGTCATCAGCACGCCGAACAGGGCCACCAGCAGGTGGATGACGGCCATGAAGGCGGGTTGCACGCGCGCCGGCAGCAGCTGGATCAGCGACTCCAGCCCGAGGTGGCCGGCGTCGCGCACGCCCACCGCCACCGCCAGCGCGGTGATGTAGAGCACCAGCAGCAGTGCCACTGGCTCGGTCCAGGTCGGGGTGTTGTTCAGCAGGTAGCGGCCCACCACCTGCCACTGCACGCACAGCACCAGGCCCACCAGGCCCAGTGCGGCGCCACGCAACGACCAGCGCGACAGGCCCCTGCACAGGCCGGTCAACAGTGCCGGCAAGCCGGTGGTCTTCATGGCGTGTCCTGGATCGCTTTCAGCACACGCTGAAGGTCAGGCGTGTTGGCAAAGCGGGCCACCACCGGGGCCATGGCGGTTTGGAAGTCGGCGCGGTCCACGTCCACCAGCTTGGCGCCGGCGGCTTGCGCGCGGGCCAGGCTTTGCGCCTCTTGCGCATCCCAGCGCTGGCGCTGCAGCGTCACCGAGGCCTTGGCCGCCGCGCGCAGCTGCTGCTGTTGCGGCGGCGTGAGCTTGGCCCACACGCGCTGGCTGATGAACAGCACGTCGGGCGTCATGGCGTGCTGGGTGCGCGCAAAGAAGGGTGCGGCCTCCATGTGGCGGAAGCCTTCATACGAAGGCATGTTGTTCTCGGCCGCGTCGATCAGGCCGGTCTTCAAGCCCGTGTAGACCTCGCCGATGGGCATGGGCGTGGCGTTGGCGCCAATGGCGGCCATGGCCGCGATCCACACATCGGTTTGCGGCACGCGCACCTTCAGGCCCTTGGCATCGGCCAGGGTTTTGATCGGGCGTTTGGCGTAGAGCGAGCGCGCGCCGGCGTCGTACAGCGCCAAGCCCACCAGGCCTTGCGATTCGCAGGCCTGCAGCAGCTCCTCGCCCACCGGGCCGTCGAACACTTTGCGCTGGTGCGCCACCGAGCGGAACACGAAGGGCAGCGTGGCCACCGTCAGCTTGGGGCACATGCTGGCCAGCGCCGCGCCGTGCACGCGCGTCATGGCCAGCGCGCCCAGCTTGACCTGGTCCAGCGTTTCCTTCTCGGTGCCCAGCGCGCCTTTGTTGAACACCTTCACGGTGAGCGTGCCGCCGCTGGACTTGGCCAGCACCTCGCCCAGATGGCGAACCGCCACCACGGTGGGGTAGTCGTTGCTGTTGTGCACGTCGGCCGATTTCAGCTCCAGCGCCAAAGCGGCGTGGCCCAGCAGCAAGCCGGCCAACAGGGTCAGGGTCGTTTTCATCGGGGGGTCTCCTTCAGGTCAGGGCTTGGTAGCGCAGGGCACGGAAGCGGGCCGTGCCTTGGCCGGATGCGTACAGCGCCGGGCGCAAGCTCATGAAGCCCCCGGCGGTGTTGTGGTGGTAGCCGCTCACGTCCATCCGCACCGGGAACGGTGTCCAGGGCTGGGTGGCGTCAGGGCGTGTGGCCAGGCTGAGCACGTGGCGCTCGCAGCGCAGGCGCATGTGCAGGCGGGAACCCAAGCCCGCCGGCTTGGCCACGTTGCGTTGGTCCAGGCCGTAGCGGTGCAGCTTGAGCTGGCGCGCGTTGACGCCCATGCCGGCGTACAGGCGCGGGCTGTAAAACATCAGCAGGCCGATCTGCACGCCCTCGTCGAAGTCGGCGTCCACGGTGATCTCGAAGGCCGTATCGCCCTGCACAAAGCCCAGTGGTGGGCTGGTGGCGGGCCCGTCGCCGGTGGCGCTCAAGCGCAGCAGGCCGCCGCCCACTTGCACCCGCGCCAGCGCGCCGGGGCCGCCGGACAAAAAGGCCCATTGCGGCGCCAGCGTGGGGGCCTGGAAGTCGTCGGACAGCGCCATGCCGTGCGGCACGGCGCGGCCGGGTGCGGGCAGGGGCAAATCGGTGGCGTCGTCGGCGTCGATGTGGAACCAACCGTCGTCGCTGTAGCGCGC
>CAZAIR010000196.1:0-5882 GCA_964485225.1 uncultured Burkholderiaceae bacterium | reverse complement strand
GCGGCGGCCGCGTGAAGCCGGCATTGTCCCTGCCTATAGCAGGGGCTTTCTTGAGGGTCAGCCCGGGGGCATGGCGCACCACAGGATGTGTGATCCGGCGCTCGGCGCCTGCTTTGGTCTTGTCCGCGCAGGCTCACATGGCGCTTGACGACACGGACTGTCGCCACCCGTTGTTGTGCGCAGCGGCGGCCGCACATGAAAAAGCCCGCACGAAGCGGGCTTTGCAGACAAACCTCTGAACCAGCGATCAGGGGTACAGACCACGCTCCTCGCGCGCCTGCAGCACCCGCGTGCAAGCCACCGTGAAAGCGGCGGTGCGCAGCGTGATCTTGTGCTGTTCGCTGGTTTCCCAGATGTGCTTGAAGGCGCCGATCATGATCTTGTCCAGACGCAGGTTGATCTCGTCCTCCGTCCAGAAGAATGAGCTGAAGTCCTGCACCCATTCGAAGTAGGACACCGTCACGCCGCCGGCGTTGGCGATCACGTCGGGCACCACCACGATGCCGCGGTCGGCCAGCACGGCTTCGCCGTCCGGGGTGGTCGGGCCGTTCGCGCCTTCCAGCACCAGCTTGGTGTGGATGCGGGCGGCGCGCTCGGCGGTGATCTGGCCTTCCAGCGCGGCCGGGATCAGCACATCGCTCTTCACGTCCCAGAAGTTCTCGTTGTCGATCTTGTCGGCGCCCTTGAAGCCGCCCACGCCACCGGTCTTGGCCACGTGGTCGAGCAGGTCGCTCATGTCCATGCCGCTGTCGTTGTGGATGGTGCCGGTGTGGTCTTGCACCACCACCAGCTTGGCACCGTTCGACACGAACAGCTTGGCCGCGATTGAACCCACGTTGCCAAAGCCTTGCACGGCAATGCGTGCGCCTTCCAGCGGCTGGTTCAGGCGGCGCATGGCTTCACGGCCCACCACGAACACGCCACGGCCAGTGGCCTGCACCCGACCCAGCGAGCCGCCCAGGTGGATCGGCTTGCCCGTCACCACGCCGGTGGCGGTGGCGCCGGTGTTCATCGAGTACGTGTCCATCATCCAGGCCATGATTTGGCCGTTGGTGTTCACGTCCGGTGCCGGGATGTCTTGCTGCGGGCCAATGATGATGCCGATCTCGCTGGTGTAGCGGCGGGTCATCTTTTCCAGCTCTTTCAGGCTGAGCTGCTTGGGGTCGACGCGGATGCCGCCCTTGGCGCCACCGTACGGCAAGTTCACCGCGGCGTTCTTGATCGTCATCCAGGCGCTCAGCGCCATCACTTCTTCCAGCGTCACATCGGGGTGGTAGCGCACACCGCCCTTGCCGGGGCCGCGCGTCAGGCTGTGCTGCACGCGGTAGCCCTCGAAGTGGGCGATGGTGCCGTTGTCCAGCTCAATGGGGATGTCCACGATCAGCGCGCGCTTGGGGCGGCGCAGCGTCTCCACCCAGCGCGCCAAATGGCCCAGGTAGGGCTCCACGGCGTCGATCTGGCTCAGGTACGTTCCCCAGGGCGAGTTGCGCGTGGGCGAAACAAACGACAAGTTCGGCATAAAGCCTCCGAAGATTTTTAAGTGGGACGAACGGTAACTCGGTCGAACCTTGTATGCCTGCGGCGCATAAGCCGCTTGGGCATCTGCTCATGCGGCGCCTGCATCGGGTGTTGGCTTGGGTGCCCTGGCGTGGGCGTTGAGGTCGATGCAGCGGCCTTGTTCCCAGTGGGCCTGGCACTCGGCTTCCCATCGGAGGAGCTCGGATTCTTGGTCATTCAAGGCTTGGCGCAGCGCGGCGATTTCCGCACGGCGCTGCCGCAGGCTGGCCAACAGCGCATCGTGCGGCAAGGTGCCCGAAGGGTGCTGCAGGAGCTTGCGCATGGTGTCCAGCGACAGGCCCAAGCGCTGGCCGAGCTGGATCAGGCGCAACCGTTCCAAAGCGACATCGGTGTACAGCCGGTAGCCGTTGGGGCCCCGCTGCCCTGCTGGCATCAGGCCACTCGCCTCGTAGAAGCGGATGGCCGAAGGCTTGAGCCCGGTTTGCTGGGCGAGATCACCGATGCGCATCATGGGTGTCAAAGCGAAGGGGTGGAGCTGGTCTGTGCGGCGCCGCTTGACCTTGAAGCTGACTTCAATCTTATGGTGCGCGCTGGGTCCGATGGCGGCGCCACCGGACTACCCTGCGAACCTGCTCCGGCGAGATGCCCACCATGATCGAACTCACCGTCAACGACCGCCCCCAGCGGATCGACACCGAACCCGAGACCCCGCTGCTGTGGGTGCTGCGCGATGAACTGGGCCTGACCGGCACCAAGTTCGGCTGCGGTGTGGCGGCCTGTGGCGCTTGCACCGTGGAGGTGGACGGCCAGGCCACGCGCAGTTGCGTGCTGCCGGTGTCGGCGGTGGCGGGCAAAGCGGTGCGCACCATCGAGGGCCGGGACGACGCCGTGATGCGCGCGCTGCAAGCCGCTTGGTTGGCCGAGCAGGTGCCGCAGTGCGGCTACTGCCAAAGCGGCATGCTGATGGCGGCCAGTGCGCTGCTGGCCGCCACGCCGCAGCCGAGCGATGCGCAGATCGATGCCGCCATCACCAACCTGTGCCGCTGCGGCACTTACCCGCGCGTGCGTGCTGGCATCCACCGCGCGGCTGTGGCGTTGGCGTCGCTGAAAGGCCAGCCATGAAGCGCCGCAGCTTTTTGATCACCGCCGGCGTGCTGGGCGGCGGCGGTCTGCTGGTGGGCTACGGCCTCCAGCCGCCGAAGGACCGCAAGCGCATCGGCACCGGCCAAGAGTGGCCGGTGAAAGACGGCGCGGTGGCCCTGAACGGCTGGGTGCAGATCCACACCAATGGCGAGGTGCACATCGCCATCCCGCGCGCCGAGATGGGGCAGGGCGTGCACACCAGTTTGGCCATGCTACTGGCCGATGAGCTGGACGCCGACTGGGCCCGCGTGCGGCCGGTGAGCGCGCCGGTGGCACCCATCTACGCCAACGCCGCCTTGCTGCTGAACGTGGTGCCCGTGGGCATGGACGATGAAAGCCGCACCGCCCGCTTCGTGCGCGGCGCGGCCCAGGCCCTGGGCTACGGCCTGGGCCTGCAGGTGACCGGCGGCAGCAGCAGCGTGCGCGACGCCTGGGGCCCCATGCGCTTGGCCGGCGCCGCCGCCCGCAACCTGCTGCTGCAAGCCGCCGCCGCGCGCTGGAGCGCGCCGCTGGCCGAGCTGCGCACCGAAGCCGGCGTGGTGCGCTGGGGCACCCAGAGCTTGGCCTTTGCCGACCTCGCCACCGCCGCCGCGCTGCTCAAGCCGGCCGACGAGCTGACGCTCAAAACCCCTGAGCAGTGGCGCTTCATCGGCCAGTCGGTGCCGCGCGTGGACTTGCCTGCCAAGGTGAACGGCAGCGCCGGCTTTGGCATCGACGTGCAGCTGCCGGGCCTGCTGCACGCGGCCATCCGCCAAACGCCGGTGGTGGGCGGCGAGCTCACGCAGTGGGACACCGCCGCGCTGCGCCAGCGCCGCGGCGTGGTCGATGCCTTCTCGCTGAACCAGCGCGCCGCCGTGGTGGTGGCCGACCGCTGGTGGCGGGCCGAGGCCGCGCTCAAAGCCCACCCGCCCAGCTTCTGGGACGGCCCCAAAGCCGGCATGAACACGGCCGACATGCGCGCCACCCTGCAGCGCGCGCTGGACCAGCGCAGCGGCACACCATTCCGCAACGTGGGCGACGCCCCGGCAGTCCTGGCCGAAGCGCCCAAAGTGCTGAAGGCCGAGTACGAGGTGCCCTTCCTGAGCCACGCCCAGCTGGAGCCGCTGAACTGCACGGCGCAGGTCAAGGACGGCCAAGTCACCGTGTGGTGTCCCACCCAAGTGGCCAGCTTGGCGCGCTGGAAGGCGGCGCAGGTGGCCGGCGTCAGCATGGACGCCGTGACCCTGCACGTGCCTTACCTGGGCGGCGGTTTCGGCCGGCGGCTGGAGACCGATGTCATCGAACAAGCCGTGGCCATTGCCCTGCGCACGCAAGGCCGGCCGGTCAAGCTGCTGTGGAGCCGCGAGGAGGACTTCACCCACGGCGTGTACCGGCCCATGGGCATCAGCCGCTTCGAGGCCGCCTTGGGGCCAGAGGGCCTGCCGCTGGCCTGGTTCAACCAAGTGGCCGGCCCGAGTTTGGGCTTCGACACCACCGACCGTCTGCTGCCCGGCATGGCCGCCGACGTGCCGGACAAGAACCACATCGAGGGCGCATTCGACCTGCCTTACGCCATTCCCAACCTGCAAGTGCGGCAGCTGCGCGTGCCGCTGGGCCTGCCGGTGGGCTCGTGGCGCAGCGTGGGCCACAGCCTGAACGCCTTCTTCACCGAGTGCTTCCTGGACGAGCTGGCCCATGCCGCCAGCCAAGACCCGCTGCGCTACCGCGAAGCGCTGCTGAAAGACGCCCCTCGCCACCTGGCCGTGCTGCGCCTGGCGGCCGAGAAGGCCGGCTGGGGCACCCCACTGCCAGCCGGCCGCGCGCGCGGCATTGCGCTGCACGAGAGCTTTGGTTCCATCTGCGCGCAGGTGGCCGAGGTGTCGGTGGAAGGTGGCCGGCCGCGCGTGCACCGCGTGGTGTGCGCGCTCGACTGCGGCACCGTGGTGCACCCCAACACCGTGGCCGCGCAGATGGAGGGCAGCATCGTGTTCGGCCTCACGGCGGCGCTGTACGGCGAGATCACCGTGGAGGACGGCGCCGTGCAGCAGCGCAACTACCCGCAGCAGCCGCTGCTGACGCTGGCCGAATCGCCGCAGATCGACGTGCACACGGTGCCCAGCACCCGCCCTCCCGGCGGCGTGGGCGAGCCCGGTACGCCGCCCATCGCCCCGGCGCTGTGCAACGCTTTGTTTGCCCTCACGGGCCAGCGCGTGCGGCGGCTGCCGGTCCGGCTCTGAGGCGCAGCCGCAACGTCACGGCCCGGTCATCGGTGCGGGCTACGGTGCAAGCCTCGACAGGAGGCGCCTATGCACCGCACGGTTTTGGTTCTGTTGGCTGGGCTCGTGGTGGGCTCGCTCGCTGCACTCAGCCTCACCCAGGCTGAGGCGCAGCCGGCCAGCCTGGCGCTGACGCTGCTGACCTTGGTGGGCGTGTTCGGCGTGGAGCTGCGCCGCTAGCCAGCGGCCCGGCTCGTGTGGCCTGTGCTGCCATTCATGACAGCCCTGGCACCAACCACGCACCCCACCGCCCCCTGACCTGCTGGGCCTGCCTAGAGTGGCGGCCATGGACACCACCACCACCCCCACCCCTCATCCGCTGCGCGACGGCAACCGCCTGCAGCGCGCTTACTACCGCTGGGCCGAGCCGCATTACGCCCGCATGACGCCCGAGCTGCGCGAGCAGTCGGAGCTGATCGACAGCTACCTCTACACCCGCCAGGGCCTGGGTGCCTGGATCGGTTGGCTGTGCGGCTGGGCGGGCTTGACGGCCGGCTTGCACGGTGCTGGCCTGCCCTTGGTGGTGGCCATGGTGATCGGCATCATGCTGTGGCTGGGCGTCACGGTGATTGCGCTGGCCGCTTGGCTGCAGCCGCAGGTCTGGTTCTCGCGCCCCCGGTCCGGCAAAGTGTTCTTGATGTTGACGCTGGGCGTCACCTTCGGCGGCCTGGCCGGTTTTGCGGTCGGCCATGCCATGAAGCACGGCGGCTTCCAGATCGGGGTTCTGATGGCCGGCTTCAGCAAGGCGCTGAGCACCTTGCTGCCCGCCTTGCTGATCTCGGTGTTGAGCCTGATGCTGCTGATTTGGCTGGTGGCCAGCGCCAGCCGCAAAGCCCAAGCCGCCCGCCTGGCCACGGCACAGCTCAAGGCCGAGCGCGACAGCGCCGCGCGCCACGCCGCCGAGGCCGACTTGCGCCTGCTGCAAGCGCAAATCCACCCGCACTTCGTGTTCAACACCCTGGCCAC
>CAZAIR010000195.1:0-5885 GCA_964485225.1 uncultured Burkholderiaceae bacterium | reverse complement strand
CAGGAACACCCCATGTTCCTGATCAAACTCCTCCTGCGGAACGCCTTCCGCCACCCCCTGCGCAGCCTCCTCACGCTGCTCGGCCTCACCGTCGCCATCACCGCCTTCGGCCTGCTGCGCACCGTGAATGAGGCTTGGTACGCCGGCGTGCAAGCCAGCAGCGCCACACGGCTGATCGCCCGCAATGCCACCAGCCTCACCTTTGTGCTGCCCAAAAGCTACGCCGCGCGCATCCGCGGCGTGGAGGGCGTCAAGTCCGTCTCCTGGGCCAACTGGTTTGGTGGCGTCTACCAAACCGAGCGCAACTTCTTCCCACAGTTCGCTGTGGAGCCCGCCAGCTACCTGGCGCTGTACCCCGAGTACGTGCTGAGCGACGAAGAGAAGGCCGCCTTCATCCGCGACCGCAACGGTGCCGTGGTGGGCCGCAAGCTGGCCGAGCAGTACGGCTGGAAGATCGGCGACACCATTCCCATCAAGGGCACCATCTACCCCGGCACCTGGAACTTCACGCTGCGCGGCATCTGGACCGGCCGCGACGCCAAAACCGACGAAGGGCAGCTGCTGTTCCATTGGGACCTGCTCAACGAGTCGATCAAGAAGCGCTTCCCGAAGCGGGGCGATGCGGTCGGTGTGTACGTCATTGGCATCGACGATCCCAACCAAGCCTCGGCGGTCGGGCTGCGGGTCGATGCGATGTTCAAGAACTCCTTGGCCGAGAGCCTGACCGAAACCGAATCGGCCTTCCAGCTCAGCTTCGTGTCGATGAGCGAGGCCATCTTGGCCGCCATCGAGGCGGTGAGCTACATCGTGGTGCTCATCATCCTGGTGGTGATGGCCAACACCATGACCATGACCGCCCGTGAGCGCTTGGCCGAGTACGCCACGCTCAAGGCCTTGGGCTTCGGCCCTGGTTTCATCAGCCGGTTGCTGTTGGGCGAAAGCCTGCTGATTGCTGCCATCGGTGGCGGCCTGGGCATTGCGCTCAGCTTCCCTGTGGCAGCCGCCTTTGGTTCGTTGGTGGGCAGCGTGCTGCCGGTTTTTGAGCTGTCCAGCACCACGCTCACGCTGCAAGTGCTGGCCGCCGTGGCTGTGGGCCTGATCGCTGCTGCTTGGCCGGCTTGGCAGATGGGGCGCATCGACATCGTCAATGGCCTGCGCCATGTGGCCTGATCGCGGCAGACCAACCCCATGAAGCAACTGCCTTGGTCTTACATCGCCCGCAACCTCTGGGTGCGGCGCGTCACCACCGGGCTCACCGCCGCCGGGCTGGCGCTGGTGGTCTACGTGTTTGCCACCGTGCTCATGATGAGCGAGGGCATCCGCACCACCCTGGTGGCCACCGGCAACGCCGACAACCTGCTGGCGCTCCGCAAGGGGGCGGGGGCCGAGATCAACTCTGGCGTCAGCCGCGAGCAAGCTGCCATCCTCAGCAGCCTGCCGGGCATCGCCACCATGGCCGACGGCCGCGCGATGGCCAGTTTCGAACCCGTCGTGCTCAACAACTTGCTCAAGCGCGCCAGCGGTAAACCCAGCAACGTCACGGTGCGCGGCACCACCGACATCGGCTTGGCCTTGCGTCCCCAAGTCAAGCTCGTGGCCGGCCGCATGTTCCGGCCCGGCAGCAGCGAGTTGATCGCCGGCAGCGCCACCGCTGCCGGCTTTGCTGGCGCGGGCTTGGGTGAGACGGTGCGCTTTGCCGGCCGCGATTGGACGGTGGTGGGCGTGTTCGACGCGGGCAAAAGCGGCTTCGACAGTGAACTGTGGGGCGATGCCGAGCAAATGATGCAGGCCTTCCGCCGTCTGCAGTTCAGCAGCGTGGTGCTGCGTTTGGCCGACGCGTCCCAGGGCCCCGACTTCATCCAGCGCGCCCTGGCCGACCCGCGCCTGACGCTGGACCTGAAACCCGAGCGCCAGTTCTACGAAGAGCAAAGCGCCGCGCTGGCGGCCTTCATCCGCTACCTGGGCTTGGCCCTGTCCATCATCTTCAGCATCGGCGCCATCGTCGGCGCCATGATCACCATGTTCGCCGCCGTGGCCAGCCGCACCGGCGAGATCGCCACCCTGCGGGCGCTGGGCTTCCGGCGGCCCGCCGTGCTGTGGGCTTTCCTGGCCGAATCGCTGCTGCTCAGCCTGGTCGGTGGGTTGATGGGCCTGGCCGGCGCCGCCTTGATGCAGGGCGTCAACATCAGCACCACCAACTTCCAAACCTTCAGCGAAGTTGCCTTTCGCTTCGTCATGACGCCGCCAATCGTGCTGCAAACCCTGCTGTTCGCCCTGTTCATGGGGCTGGTCGGCGGATTCATCCCTGCTTGGCGGGCGGCTCGGCTCAACATCGTGGATGGCCTGCGCGCCAGTTGACAACCCACCACCAAGGAAGACCTATGCACACCCCTCTCCGCCGCCTGCTCCCCACCGCCCTGCTGACCCTCGGCCTGAGTCTCGGGCTGCTGGCCCCCACCCACGCCAAAACCGACTGCCCCCCCGTCGCCCAAGCACCCACCCAGGCGCAACTGAAGGAGGGCATGCAGAACGCCAAGGACCGTGGCGCGCTGTGGCGCATCAGTAAAGACGGGCGCACCTCCTACCTCTTTGGCACCCTGCACCTCGGCCAGATGGCCTGGGCCTTTCCGGGCCCGAAGCTGATGCAAGCGCTGCGCGAAACGCAAGTGCTGGCCGTCGAAGTCGATATCACCTCGCCTGCCACCCAAACCGAGATGGGCGTGGCCATGCAAGCCGCTGCCAAAGTGGAGCTGACCCCCAAGGATCAGGCCCGGCTTGATGCCCTGGCCGATGTCGCTTGCATCCCCCGTGGCGCTCTCGCGCCGTTGCATCCCATCATGCAAGGCATCACCTACGTGGTCCTCAGTGGACGCAGCGTTGGTTTGGATGCCGCGTGGGGGCAAGAGCCCAACTTGATCGGCTTTGCTCGCGCACAGGGACGTCCCGTTGTCTCGCTCGAGACCATCACCGGGCAAATGGCCGTGCTGCTGCCGGCTGACCCTGTGGCTGCTCGCAAAGGCTTCGACCGTTTGCTGGATGACCTGGAAAAGGGCAACTCGGCTGGTGAGCTGCAACGGATGGCGCAAGCCTGGGAGCGCGGCGACCTGGAGTTCATCAGCAGCCTCGAGAAGCTCTGTGACTGCGTACCTACCGACGAACAGCGTGAGTTCAACCGCATCCTCAACGACGAACGCAACCCCGGCCTGGCCGACCGCATCGCCGAAGAGCACGCCAAAGGCAAACCCATCTTGGCCGCGGTGGGCCTGCTGCACATGACCGGCCCCAAAGCCCTCCCGCCGCTGCTCACCCAGCGCGGTTTCACCGTCGAGCGCGTCGCCTACTGAGGTTCACCATGCACAACACCACACCCACAGCCGCCACCTTTCGCCTGACCACCTTGCGGCCCGTGGCGGCCGCCGTCCTCAGCCTGAGCGCCTGGTGCGCTTGGGCCGACGCCTCGCCACCCAAGCCCGGCGCCCTGGAAGCCACCGAGGCCCGCCAGCGCAGTGCCCTGACGGCCGCCATCGGCACCCCGCAGTGCAGCGCCGACCGCGACTGCGCCGTGATCGGTATCGGCGCCCGCGCCTGCGGCGGCGCCGAAAGCCATGCGGCCTACAGCACCCGTACCGCTGACGCCGCCAAGCTCAAGCAACTCGCTGAAGCCCATGCCAGCACCCGCCGCCAGCAGCACAGCAGCAACCAACGCATGGGCATTTGCACCGTGCTGCCCGAGCCATCGGCCCGCTGCAATACCGCCGCACAGCGCTGTGAACTGGTGCCAGCGAACGGCGCCGCCGTGCGCTGAGCGCCTAGCGCCCTCCCACCAGCACATCCTGTAGCCCCATCGCCATCGGCGGCTGGGGCCTCCGTCTTGAGCCACTGCGCGCTGCCCCGCCACCTGGCCGCGCAGCGCGCTCCGTTCAGCCCAGCGGCCTGTCTAGCCGGCCAAGACCGTACCCAAGCCCCAATGAAAAAAGGCGCCTTGCGGCGCCTCTTTCGGGGGTGCGGTGTGTCCGTTCAGACAGCAGCGCGGCGGCGACGCATCGCCAGGCCCATACCGACCAGACCCAGACCAGCCAAGCCCAGGATGCCAGGCTCAGAGATCTCAACGCGCTTGGTCAGACCGATCACCACGTTGTCCAGTTCGAATGCCACGCCGGTGGTGCGGAACTCGAAAGCGGTGAAGGTGTCGGTATCAGCGAAATTGATGTTCAGGTACTGGTTCGAACCGTTGGCGGTTTGGTTGCCCGACGTGCCACCTTGCGCAGCCAAGATCTCCGTGCCCGAGATGATGCCGTCGCTCACCAAGCCGGTACCACCGGTCAACAACGTGTTGCCATTGAACAGGCGCACTTCGTTGTAGGTGTCGATCGAGCCGTAGTAGAAGCCGATGTAGTTGATCTTGGCGCCAGCGAAGAACGGGTTGAGCAACGCCAGGTTGGTCAGGAAATTGGCGTAATCAACGCGAACCGTCGAGCCGGCCAGGGGCGTCGGGCCAGGGTTCTGCGGGCTGCCAGCGGGCGCCGGGCCGAAGCCGAAGCAGGTGCTGTTGTTGGCAGGCGTGGCTGCCACGTTGGGGGTCGAACCCTTTTGAACACCGAAGCCACCGCCGGTGACCGTCACGTTCAGGGCGTTGTACGAGTTGAAGCCGCAGCCGTTATTCGGTTGCACGAACACGGTGCTGTTGCTGGCGGTCAGGCCGGCTGGCAAAGCGGCGTTGGCGGTCTTGGTATCGAAGGTTTCGATGAACAGGCCCGACACGACAGGCATCACGTTACCGGCCCAAACCAAGTTGCTGGTCTTGCCAGAGCCGTCGCTGGCGGTTTGGCCGCCGAAGCTGATGGTGGTGGTCGGTGCCGCTTGTGCGCCGGCCATGGCCAGCACGCCGATGGCAAGGGCGGCTGCGGTTTTGATGATCTTGGACATGGTGCTCTCCTGAGGGTGTGGCCGGCTGGCCTTTGCAGTCAGTAGTAGCACCATCTGTGCCAGTGGCAAAAAAAATAGCCAAGCTCTTGATTTGTATGAGCTTGGCTTTCCTGTCAGAGGACCTGCGGTCCGACTATGTAAAAAAGTTCGACAAGGTCAGGATCCCTTTAGAAGGGGATGTCGTCGTCCATGTCATCGAAGCTGCTGGCCGCCTTCGGGGCGGGTGCGGGGCGGGCTTGGGGCACCGGGCGCTGCGGCGGGGCGCTGCGCGGGGCTGGGGCGGCGTGGCCCATGTCGTCGTCTTGGCCGCCGCGGTTGTAACCACCACCGCCGCCACCGCTGTCTTCGCGGCTGCCCAGCAGCTGCATTTGCTCGGCAATGATTTCGGTGGTGTAGGTGTCCTTGCCTTCTTTGTCTTGCCACTTGCGGGTCTTCAAGCGGCCCTCGACGTAGACGGGACGGCCCTTCTTCAGGTACTCGCCGGCGATTTCGGCCAATCGGTCGTAAAACACCACGCGGTGCCACTCGGTTTCTTCTTGGCGCTCGCCGCCGTCCTTGCTCTTCCAGTTGCGCGTGGTGGCGATGCTGACGTTGCAGACCGCGGCGCCGCTGGGGGTGTACCGAAGTTCGGGGTCGCGCCCGATGTTGCCCAACACAATGACTTTGTTAACCGATGCCATACCGAGCTCCGCAGTTGCGTAAATGAGGGGCGGGATGATACGGGCGGGCCGCGGGGAGGGCGCCCCCAACAATCAGGACACCGTTTCACACGAGTCCGCCATGTCACGCCCCTTGCCGCAGCCTGATTACGCCGTTTTCTACCGCCACGACGATTTGGTCGAGCTACTAGACGCCTACGTCGAGGCCCGGCCCAAGCTGGTCCAGAAGATCGTCATCGGCCACAGCTTCGAGGGGCGGCCGATCACTTTGTTGGCGCTCACCAACCAAGCCACCGGCCC
>CAZAIR010000194.1:0-5887 GCA_964485225.1 uncultured Burkholderiaceae bacterium | reverse complement strand
TAGCTCTGGGTCGTGTGCGGCGTTGGCCCAAGCGTCAAGGGCGCGGCGGGCGGCTCTGAACCAGGGGTGGTCGGTGACTGGCACAGCCAACTCGGGCGGGTGGTGGGCTTGGCCGGCGTTCCATAGGCCGGCCAGACCGATCGCGCTGCGCGCCAGCAGGACGCGGCCGTAAGGGGTGTCGGCGCTGAACTGGGCCAGCAAGTGGGGATGGGGGGCGGGGCGGTTCATGGTGTGACCTGGGGTGTGGCGGGGGCCCGGCTGGCGGTGGCGCGGGCCCAAAGTTGCAGCACGGCGTAACTTCGGTAAGGGGCCAGGGCTGCGGTGTGGGTCGGGGTGAGGGCGAGTTGCTGGCGCAGCACCACATCACCGGGCAAGAACACATCTGGCCAGGGCCAGCCGCGCATCACCATGTAGGCCGCTGTCCAGGGGCCGATGCCGGGCAGTTGCTGCAGTTCGGCCTGGGCCGCCTCGGGGCTGCCGCTGCGCTGGGCCAGTGCCAAGCTGGGCCAGTGCTGCGCCAGCGACTGGATGGCCTGCGCGCGCTTGCCCGGCATGCCCAGGGCGGCCAAATCGGCCCAGTTGGCGCGCCCCAGGGTGTCGGGGCTGGGGAAGCATTGGTCGGCCAGAGGGCTCAGGCGCTCGGTGGCCGGAAGCGGCTGGCCGTAGCGCTGCACCAAGCGGGTGGCAATGGTGCGTGCGGCGGCCACCGTGACTTGCTGGCCCAGCAGCGCCCGCACGGCGGTCTCAAAGCGGTCGAGGCCACCCGGCAGACGCAGGCCGGGGATGGTCACGCCCATGGGCTGCAAAACCTGTTGAATGGCCAACGGGTCGGCGGCCACATCCAGCCAAGTGGCCACGTTCGCCAGCCATTCGCCGCTTCGCGACCACAGGCTGGGCGACAGCCACAAGCGCACGCGGTGCTTCTCGGGTTCGAACTGAACGCTGAGCGCGCCCCCGGCCACCGTGCGGTGGATGCGCCAGCTTTGCGGATCGACAGCTTCCACTCCGGGGACAGCCCGCTGCGCCAAGAAGCCGAACAGCTCGTGCAGCGCATAGGGCGGGCGGTAGCTCAGCGTGAGGGCGGTGTCGGCCGAAGGCGGGGTTTTGCTGCGGCGCAGCTGGCCGGGGGTGAGGCCGTATTGCGCGCGCCAGGCGCTGTGGAAAGCCCGGGTGCTGCCGAAGCCAGCGCGCTCGGCCACCTCGGGCACGGTGAGGCTGGAATCGGTGAGCAGTTGCTTGGCCAGCAGCAAGCGACGGGTTTGCAGGTAGCGCAGGGGGCTGACGCCGTAATGCGCGGCAAAGATGCGACGCAGGTGGCGCTCGGTCACGCCAAGGCGCTCGGCCGTCGCGCTCAAGGCTGGGTCGAGGTCGGCATCCAGGCGCTGCCGCGCCGCGGCAGCCAGGCTGCGGCTGGCTTCCATGACCGAGAAGGCACGCGGTGCCAACTCAGGCCGGCACTTCAGACAGGGGCGGTAGCCCGCTTGCTCGGCTTGCGCGGCCAGGGCAAAGAAATGGCAGTTCTCGGCCTTGGGCGTGCGCACACGGCACACGGGCCGGCAATAGATGCCGGTGGAGCTAACGCCCACGAACCAATGCCCGTCAAAGCGCGCGTCGCGTGCGCACAGGGCGCTGTAGCAGGCACTGGCAATCAGTTGGGTCGGGCTGTCCATGGCGGCCATTGTGGTGGCCGCACACAACTGGAAACTGCTGTTTCCGGACCTGCAGTTGCGCTGCCTTACATCGCCTTGAAGCGCGCCACGTAAGCGCGGCTGACCGGCAGTTCGCGTGTGGCGCCCTTGAACCGCACAAAGAGGCGCGACGTTTCATCACGCCGGGTGCCGGCGACTTGGGCCAAGTTGACGATGGTGGCCCGGTGCACCTGCCAGAACTGGTCGGGGTCGAGCTGGGCCACCAGTTCGGCAATGGGGGTACGTATCAGGTGTTCGCTGCCGTCTATCAGTTGCACCACGGTGTACTTTTCGTCAGCATGGAAACAGGTCACCTGCTCAACGGGGATCTGGTGTGTCAGCTCACCTGTGCTGGCCCGTATAAAGCGCAGCGGTTGGGCCGGGCGCGAGGGCGCCAAGGCGGCCACGGCGCTGGGCAGCGCATCGTTCTCGGTGCCAATTTGCGCTTTCAGGCGCTCCACGGTCTTTTGCAGCCTTTCCAGCTTCAAGGGCTTGAGCAGGTAGTCCACCGCGGCGGCCTCAAAGGCCGGCAGCGCGTAGGCGTCGTAGGCGGTAACGAACACCACTCGCGTGGGCCCCTCGATGCCTTGCGCCACCTCCAGACCGGTGAGGCCGGGCATTTGGATGTCGAGGAAAGCAAAGTCGGGTTGCTCGGCGGCAATGCGCTCGGCCGCCTCCAAGCCATTGCGGGCCGGGGGCAGCAGGGTCAGTTCGGGCCAGGCTTGGGCCAGCAGCGATTGGAGGTGGCGAACCAGCAAGGGCTCGTCGTCGGCGATGAGTGCGCGCAGCGTCATGGGTTCAGGGGCAGTTCAAGAAGGGCCCGCGTGCCTTTGGGCGAAGCGGGTTCGAGGTGCAGGCGGCCTCGGGAGCCGTAGCGGCGGTTCAAGCGCTCGCGGATGTTCTGCGTGGCCAAGCCGTTGCCCGGCCGCGTGCGCGGCGCGTGAAGGCCGATGCCATCGTCCTGCACCACCACCTGCAGCAGGTCGTTCGCCACGCGTGCCACGATCCGCACATGGCCCGGCTCCACCTGGCCCTCCAGGCCGTGGTGGATCGCGTTTTCAACCAAGGGCTGCAGCAGCAGCGGCGGCAACATCACCGCGCGGGCGCTGGCATCGGCCTCGATGCTGAAGTTGAGCCGATCGCCCATGCGCATCTTCATCAGCCGCATGTAGTGCCCCAGCAGCGTCAGTTCCTGGTCCAGCGGGACAGTGTCTGCACGCATGCCTGTCAAGCTGGCGCGAAGGTGGTCGGTGAAGGCGTCCAGCATCTCACCGGCTTCCTTGGGCGCGAAGTCGATCAGGCTGCGCACATTGGCCAGGGTGTTGAACAGGAAGTGCGGTTCGATCTGGGCCTGCAGCAGCCGTAACTCGGCCTCTTTGGTTCGGCGCTTGAGCTGTTCGTCGTGCCACTCCTGCCAGGCCCATAGGCCCCAAAGGAAGCTGGCGAAGACCGAGAGAGCGGCGAATGACAGCCAACTGCGTTGCGGTGTCCAGTCGATACGTTCCATGCCAGGCAGGCTGCCGATGAGCAGGTAAGACAGCGCCACCCCGCACGCCACACAGGCGATCGATACCACACCGAAGAACAAGCTGATGAGAAAGCCTGGTTCGCCATTGGTCCAGTCAATGAAGCTTTGCGGAGCCAGACGTTCAATCGAGGTGTACACGGCGTGAAAGACAAAGCCAATCACGAGCGTGGTGGCGATGAACGGCGGCCCTTGCTGCAGCCAGTAGCTCGCGGATAACAAGCGCCCGCCGAGCACGCCGAACAGCGACAGCAGGCCGATGCCCCAAGCCAAACCCACGCCCGCTGTCAGAAGCCAAAGGGCCCAGGCCGGTGCCTCGCGGTGTTTGCGGAGCTTGAAGAAGTCCTGCCGCGCCAAGCGCAGGGTGTGGAGGAGGGAGTTCATGGCTGGGCAGTCTAGGTAGCACGCGGTGTGGCTTGCACCCGGCGCGCGACGGCTCGACAACGCAGCCGACAGTTGGCAAATTCAAGCGCCCAACAGCCGGGCCACCAGGGGGTGCTGCACCCGCCGCTCGGTACCGATGGCAAAGAACGGTTCAACCACGCCGCTGCAGGGGCCCACGGGCACCACGCCGAAGCTTTGGCGCAGGTCATCGGCCACCAAGTCGACGGCAGGAAACACGCCCATGCCACCAGCACCGAAGGTTTTCAGCAGGGCACTGTCTTCGAATTCGCCCACCACGCGCGGCCTCACGCCCACCCGCTCGAACCATTGGTCGAGTTGACCTCGCACGATCGAATGGGCGGTGGGCAACAGCACGGGCACCTGCGCCAGGGAGGCCGGAAAGCCCTGCTGCGCCGCCGCTGCCCACGCAGGTCCGCTATACCAGCTCAGGGTGGATTGGCCGACCGAGTGGCTGTAGAGCTTCAAGTTCGGGTTTGGCGGGGCAGGGCGATCGGCCAGCACCACATCCAACTTGTGCAGGGCCAGATCGGCCAGCAGCAGATCGAATGCTCTTTCATGGCACTGCAGGCGCAAGTGCGGGGTGTCCAGCACTGGCTGCAGCAGGCGGTGCACCACGAGCTTGGGCAGACCGTCTGCAAGGCCCACCGTCAAGCGCTGCACCGGTTCGGCTGCGGCATCGCGCACGCGCTGCGGCAAAGCGGCCCCCAAGCGAAAAATCTCGTCGGCCTGCGCCAGCGCCACACGCCCTGCATCGGTCAGTGCCAGGCCGCGGCCTTCAGGCTTGAACAACGCATGGCCCAGTGCCCGTTCTAGTTCGCGAACTTGCGCGCTCACCGTCTGTACGGCCATGCCCAACCGTGCCGCTCCGCGCGCCATGCCGCCTTCGGTGGCAACCACCCAGAAGTAGTGCAGATGGCGGTAGTTGAATGGGCTTTCCATGGCAGTCCAATGGTCAGGAAAAACCGCAGTATGGATCCTGAAACTACTGCTTTATGCAGAGATTTCACCTGCCTACATTGCGCCACAGGAGGACCCTGACATGGAAGTTCTGATCGAAGGGCGCGACGTTCTGCCCTTGGTGCGCGAACACGCAGGACACCGCCTGCGATTTGCCACGCGACGCCTGATGGCGCACCTGTTGCGCGCCAAGGTGGTCTGGCGCGACGACAACGGCCCGCGCGGTGGGGTGGACAAACAGTGCCGCATTGAGTTGCACCTGCGTCACGGCGGCAGTTTGCAGGTGAGTGCCCGCGCCAGTGATTGGGCCGAAGCTTTTGCCCGTGCGCTGGCCCGGGTGCAACGCGCCCTCATCCAACACGTCCAGCGTGGCAAGCCACAGCGCACCGCGCCGCAACTGCCCTGAACCTCTCAAGCCCTCTACCTATTCACTGCCTCAACTGACGGAGCCCATGCCCATGCGCAGTTACCCCATCAACAGCCCTCAAGCCGCGGCACGCTTGGTGATCTTGACGGCCATGGCCGATGGCTACGTCGGTCCCGAGGAGCTTCAACTGCTGCGTTCCGGCCCGCTGCACCAGGAGTTAGGGCTTCACGAGGTGCAGATCGACTTGCTCATTCAGCAACTGTGCGAAGACCAGTGGCTGGCTACCGGTTCCGGCTGGGAGGGTGACATGCGGCTGTCCGAACATGCGCTGGGCACGCTGTTGGCCGAGGTCAGCGATCCGCGCTTGCGCCAGGCGGTGCTGCGCATGTCCGTTCACTTGGCTGAACAAGACGGGTGGTTGAGCCAGGCCGAGGCTTGGATCCTTGGGCACATGGTGGAACGCTGGTCGATGCAGCGCGCCATGCTGATGCCGGGCAGCCCTTTGGCGCTGCACCGCCGGCACGCGGCAGTGCACTGATGGGCTGTTCCTACAATCCGGCCCCATTTCCACTAACCCAGGGCGGGATTCCCCATGCACGTTGACGCTTCCATCTTCAAGGCCTACGACATTCGCGGCATCGTCGGCAAAACGCTGAACGAGGCAGTGGCGGAGCACATCGGCCGCGCCTTCGGCACGGAAGCCAAGGCGGCAGGCGAGAAGGCTGTGGCGGTGGGGCGTGATGGCCGTTTGAGTGGCCCCGCCATGGTGGCTGCGTTGGCCAAGGGCTTGCGCGCGGTGGGGATGGACGTGGTCGACATCGGCGCGGTGACCACCCCGATGACGTACTACGTGGCGGCAACCCGTGGCGCGCACGGCTGCAACAGTTGCATCATGGTCACGGGCAGCCACAACCCGAAGGACTACAACGGCTTCAAGATGGTGCT
>CAZAIR010000193.1:0-5922 GCA_964485225.1 uncultured Burkholderiaceae bacterium | reverse complement strand
GGCGGCGCGTTGCGCGTGGGGCAGGTGCAGGTGGCACAGCCATTTCTGTCAGGTTGGCTGGCCGTGCCCTTGCTGGGCGAGCCATTGGACCCGCTGACCGGCGCCTTCTTGGCGGCCGTGGTCTTCACCGTCTGGATGGGCCAGCGTGCCCGCTCTGCCACCTAGGATCTCCGCGGGCCCGCACAATCTCCCCCATCGATTCCAACCGGTTACACCCCATGAGCAGCACCCCTTGGCACCTGGCTCGTCGCGCCGCGCGCATGAACCCCTCGATCATTCGCGAGATCCTGAAGGTCACCGAAAAGCCCGGCATCTTGAGCATGGCCGGCGGCCTGCCAAGCGCCGACACCTTCCCGGTCGAAGAGCTGAAAGCCGCCTGCGACAAAGTGCTGAGCGACAACCCGCGCGAAGCCCTGCAGTACGCCGCCAGCGAAGGCTTCGCGCCGCTGCGCGAGTGGGCGGCTGAGCGCGTGCGCCGCGAGATCGGTATCGAGGCCAGCCCGGATCAGGTGCTCATCACCAGCGGCTCGCAACAGGGCCTGGACTTGGTCGGCAAGATCCTGTGCGACCAAGGCGCGCCCGTCGCCGTAGAGACCCCGACCTACCTTGGCGCGCTGCAAGCTTTCACGCCGTACGAGCCCGTGTTCACCAGCCTGGACAGCGACAGCGAAGGCCCGCTGCCCGAGGCCATCCGCGCCCTGCCCAGCGCCGCGCCGGGCACCCGTTTCGCCTACCTGCTGCCCAATTTCCAGAACCCCACCGGCCGCGTGATGCCCGAGGCCCGCCGCGACGCCGTGATGGAAGCCGCCCGTGCTGCCGGCGTGCCCGTCGTGGAAGACAACCCCTACGGCGACCTGTGGTTCGACGAGCCGCCGCTGCAGTCGCTGGGCTCGCGTTGGCCCGAGGGCAGCATCTACCTCGGCAGCTTCAGCAAGATCCTGACGCCCGGCTTCCGGCTCGGCTTCACCATCGCGCCCAAGGCCCTGTACCCCAAGCTGCTGCAGGCCAAACAAGCGGCCGACCTCCACACCCCGGGCTTCAACCAGCGCGTGGTGTACGAGGTCATCAAGGACGGCTTCCTGGACCGTCACATCCCCACCATCCGCGCCCGCTACAAAGCCAACCGCGACGCCATGGCCGAGGCGCTGACCCAGCACCTGCCCGAAGGCTTCGAGTGGCAGAAGCCCAAGGGCGGCATGTTCTTCTGGATTCGCTTGCCCGAAGGCCTGGACGCCATGGCCTTGCTGCCCACCGCGGTGGAGGCCAACATCGCCTACGTGCCGGGCGCTGCGTTCTACGCCGCCAACCCTGACCCGCGCGCGCTGCGCCTGAGCTTCGTCACGCTCACGCCCGAGAAGATCCGCGAAGGCGTGGCCATCCTGGGCCGCGTGTTGAATGACGCGCTGAACGGCAGCCACGCGCCGACCAACTGATGCCCCCAGTCTCCCTGCGGTCGCCACCCCCCGAGGGGGTGCCGCGCCCTTGGGGCGGCCCGGCGGGCGCGAGCGCATGCTGAACACCGAGCGCGGCGGCCGGCGCTACACGCTGCGCTTCGACGCGCTTGATGTCGACGCGGTGCACGCCATGCTCAGCCGCGCTTACTGGTGCGTGGGCATCCCCCACGCCACCGTGGCCAAGGCTTGCGCCCAGTCGCTGTGCGCCAGCTTGTTCTGTGATGACCAACAGGTCGGCATCGCCCGCTGGGTTACCGACCGCGCCACCTTCGCCTACCTGTGCGACGTGTTCGTGCACGAAGACCACCGCGGCCAAGGCCTGGGCGACTGGCTGGTGGGCCAGGGCCTGCAGCACCCCGACTTGCAAGGCCTGCGCCGCCAACTGCTGTTCACCGCCGACATGCACAGCCTCTACGCCCGCCACGGCTTCCAGCCGCTGGCCACGCCGGAGCGCGGCATGGAAATCGTCCGGCCGAAGATTTACCAGCCATGAACCGCCGCTTTTGCACCGTCGACGTCTTCACCGCCACCCCGCTGATGGGCAACCCGCTGGCCGTGGTGGTCGATGCCGAGGGCCTGGACGACGCCGCGATGCAGCGCTTGGCGCGCTGGACCAACCTCAGCGAAACCAGCTTCCTGCTGCCTCCCACAGACCCTGCGGCGGATTACCGCGTGCGCATCTTCACGCCCGGGGGTGAGCTGCCCTTCGCCGGGCACCCCACCTTGGGCAGCGCCTTCGCGTGGCTGCAGCACGGCGGCCACCCGCGCACGCCCGGCGTGGTGGTGCAAGAGTGCGGCATCGGCCTGGTCACCGTGCGCCAGGGCGAACACCTGGCCTTCAACGCGCCGCCGCTGCGGCGCAGCGGCCCCGTCACCGGCCCCGAGCGCCAGCAAGCCATGCAAAGCCTGGGCCTGCAGGCCGAAGAACTGCTGGACCTGGAGTGGATCGACAACGGCCCCGGTTGGATGGGCGCGCGTCTGCCCAGTGCCGAGCGGGTGCTTGCCCTGCGGCCCGACTTCGCGCGGATGCACGGCCTGAAGCTGGGTGTCATCGGCCCGCACGCGCCGGGTGGCGATTGCGCCTTCGAGGTGCGCGCCTTCGTACCCACGCTGGGCGTGCCCGAGGACCCGGTCACCGGCAGCCTGCAAGCCGGCCTGGCCCGCTGGCTGATCGGCGCGGGCCTGGCGCCCACGCACTACACGGCGGCCCAAGGCGCAGCACTGGGCCGAGCCGGCCGTGTGCACGTGGCGGGTGAGGGCGATGCGGTGTGGATCGGCGGCGACGTACTGGCACTGGTGAGCGGCCATATCGCGCTGTGAGCGGTCTCACTAAACTGCAGGCGCGATGCTCGACACGCTCCCCTACCAGCTGCTGACCCCCGCCACTGCGGCCGACTGGGCCCAGGTTGAGGACATCTTGCGCGAGTACGCCGAGCAACTCGGTGTCGACCTTGGCTTCCAGGGCTTTGAGGCTGAGTTGGCTGATTTGCCCCAACACTACGCGCCGCCCCAAGGCGGCTTTGTATTGGCGGTGGTCGACGGTGCGGTGGCCGGTTGCGGCGGCTTCCGGCACCTGCCGGATGTTGACTACCCCAACGCGTGTGAGATGAAGCGTTTGTTCGTCCGCCCTGCCCACCGACGCTCAGGCCTTGGCCGCGCACTCGCTCAGGCCCTGATGGACCGTGCGCTGGAGGCCGGGTACTCCACCATGCTGCTCGATACGCTCGACGACATGGAGGCCGCTCGCGGCCTCTACGATCACCTGGGATTTGAAGAGGTGCCGCCGTACTACTTCAACCCTGTGCCGGGTGCCCATTACTTGAAGGTCGACCTGAGCCACCCGAGGCCGAGTTACTTCGGGTAACGCCGGGACAATCTCGGGATGCCTTACGACATCCAGCCCCTGGGCAGCCACCGCTGCAGCCTCGGTGAGTCGCCCTTGTGGCACCCGACCGAGCAAGCCCTCTACGCCGTTGACATCCCCGCCCGCCAGGTGCTGCGCTGGCGCGCCGGCGCCGACACGCCCGACATCTGGCCGCAGGCTGAGGAGCCCGGCTGCATCGCCTTGCGCGCGCAGGGCGGCTTGATCGTGGCCCGGCGTGACGGTCTGTGGACGCTCGACCCCGAGACCGGCGCGCAGTCCCATTTGGCCCCGCCACCCTACAACCCGGCCGGCCAGCGCTTCAACGATGGCAAGCCCGACGCCCTGGGCCGTTTGTGGGTTGCCACCCTCAGCGACGCCCGCGCGCCCGAGGCTGCGCTGTACCGCATCGACGCCAGCGGGCCGCAGGCGTTCGAAGCCGGGCTCACCGTGGGCAATGGTCTGGCCTGGAGCCCCGATGGCGCTACGCTCTACCGCAGCGACACCAAGGCCCACGCGATCTACCGCCACCGCTTTGACTTGGGCCAGGGCACGCTCGGCCCGCGCGAAACCTGGGCCACGTTCCCGCAGCGCGAACCCGGCCAGCCGATCGAGGTCTACGGCGGTCGCCCCGATGGCGCGGCGGTCGATGTCGAGGGCTGCTACTGGGTGGCTTTGTTCGAAGGTCAGCGCCTCTTGCGCCTGTCGCCCACGGGCGCTGTGCTGGCCGACATCGCACTGCCCGTGCGCTGCCCCACCATGCCCTGTTTCGGCGGCGCCGACCTGCGCACGCTTTATGTCACCACCGCCCGCGACAAGCGCCCCGCCGACGAGCTGGCGGCCCAGCCTTGGGCGGGTGCGGTGTTGCAGATGCGAGTCGATGTAGCGGGCTTGCCCCCACACCCCTGCGCACTGTGAGGTTGGTCATGGCGGGTAACTACGGGTTTCCACATATACTCCTTGGGTTTTGCTGACTGGCGCCGTGGCCGGGGCAGCGCACCAGGACTCCCGCATGACCGTCGACACGCCGCCGCAACCGCGAAGCCCGTCGACCGCAGCGGTCGAACCCTGGGACGCCGCCACCGAGAACGAAGAGCCGCCCGTCGCCCCCTGGACCCGCGAGCAGGTGCAGGCCCTTGAGGCCAGCCAGCCGCCGATGTCGATGTGGGCGGTGGTGGGTGTGCAGGCGTTGGTCGGGGCCCTGGTGGTGCTGGCTTGGTGGATGTTGGGCAATGCCCCGTTTGCGCAAGCCAAGTCCGCCGCCTGGGGTGCAGCAGCGGTGGTGTTGCCTCATGCCGTCATGGCCTGGGGGTTGCGGCGGTCAGTCGCCAGTGCCAACGCGGCTTGGTTGGGTTTTTTGATGTGGGAATTGGTCAAAGTTGGCTTGGTCGTTGCCATTTTGTTGGTGGCGGCCAAGTCGGTGCCTGATCTGAGTTGGCCAGCGCTGCTGGTGGCTCTGATCGGGTGCTTGAAAGTACATCTCGGTGCCCTGCTGTTCGGGGCCCGACAACGCAACGGTCGTCAACAAGAAGCATCCGCACGATGAGCAGCGAACAGCACGCGCCCAGCGCCGGTGAGTACATCACCCACCACTTGCAGCACCTGCAGAAGGACTTCTCCTTCAACAGCGTCAAGCAAACCAGCATCGTCGACTTCAGCCTGTACAACCTCGACTCGCTTGTCGTGGGCACGTTCCTGGGCTTCCTGGCAGTCGCCTTCCTCTGGATCGGTGCGCGCAAGGCCACGTCCGGCGTGCCGGGTCGCTGGCAGGCCGCGGTCGAAATGCTGGTCGAGATGGTCGACAACCAGGCCAAAGGCGTCATCCACAACGAGAACAGCCGCCGCTTCATTGCGCCGATGGCTTTGATGGTGTTCGTCTGGATCTTCGCCATGAACTTCATGGACATGATCCCGGTCGACGCGCTGCCGCAGCTGTGGTCCAACCACCTGCACGAGCCGCTCGGCTTCAAAGACTACCTGCGCGTGGTGCCCACTGCTGACCTGTCCACCACCTTGGGCTTGAGCAGCTTTGTGTTGCTGCTGTGCATCTACTACAACATCAAGATCAAGGGCGCTGGCGGTTGGGCGCACGAGCTGATCGCTGCCCCGTTCGGTGACCGCTGGTTCCTGTGGCCCCTGAACTTCCTGATGCAAATCATCGAGTTCGTCGCCAAGACCGTTTCGCACGGCATGCGGCTGTTCGGCAACATGTATGCCGGCGAACTGGTGTTCATGCTGATCGCCCTGATGGGCGGTGCCTGGGCGCTCAGCGCACTGGGCGTCAGCATGGCGGTCGGTCACGTCATTGCGGGCACGATTTGGACGCTGTTCCACATCCTCGTGATCGTGCTTCAAGCGTTCATCTTCATGATGTTGACGCTGATCTACCTGGGTCAAGCGCACGACGCGCACTGAGCCTGGTTTTTGTTTTCCCTGTCCCTTTCCTTTCCCGTTTCTTTCCCTTCCTTAGGAGATTTCAAATGAACGACATCCTCGGTCTGGTTGCTTTGGCTTGCGGCATCATCGTTGGCTTGGGTGCTATCGGCGCTTCGATCGGCATCGCGCTGATGGGCGGCAAGTTCCTGGAATCGTCGGCCCGTCAGCCCG